>JAPZAN010000089.1 GCA_027460605.1 Candidatus Methanoperedens sp. | reverse complement strand
AGAGACTCCAAATCTTAAAAGCAGTATCCATAGAGGCGAAGACCTTCTCTGCGTTTTCGGAACTCACGGGGCTTCGCGGCGGTAATTTACTTTTCCATTTGCAGAAATTGCTTGACACCGGATTGATTTTGCAGCGCCATGAAAGGGGAGACTATATGATAACGGAAAAGGGATATAAAGTGCTCAAAGGAATCAGCGATATATGTTTGACTCTGGAACCATAGTATTATCCAACATTAACCGATATCACATTAACCAAAACCTTTAATCTGCAATAAAAACACTAACCGAAATATAGGAGATAAAAAAATCATGGCAGTAAAAAAATATGAAGCCACTGTGACCATTGAAATCGATGAAGATAAATGCAACGCTGATGGGGAATGCGTGAACGTCTGCCCGACCAACGTTTTTGAAATTGTGGACGGCAAATCAAAAGCGACGCGAGTGGCAGACTGCATCGAATGCTGCGCCTGCGTGGATGCATGCCCCACAAAAGCCATCAAACATAGCTCGTGTTAGCGCCCAATTCTCAGCCGCAAGGCGAGTTTTTCAGGAAGATGTGCGGCAAGCATATCTTCAATTACTTTTTCAATATCATAGCTTATTCTTTTAAGCTCGATTTTTCCTGATTCAGTATCCAGAAGTGCAAACGCAGCGTCCGGATTCCCATCCCTTGGCTGCCCGACCGAGCCGGGATTTACTATTATGCCTTCAGGATATTCTTTTTTAAACTGGATATGGGTATGACCCAATACCAGAATATCCGCATTTGCGGCAGATAGCAAACCAAGCGATACATTCCCAGGATAAACATATTCATCAATATCGTACGGGCTTCCATGAACAAGTACTATTCTTTTTCCATTAATTGTGATGGATTCAATATTTTTAAGCCCTTTAATGTAAGCAGAATTATCAGGCAACACCACTTCCCTCGTCCATTCAAGCGCTGCCTTTGCATAGGGATTAAACCCGGAAGTATCTCCTGTAACCAATGCCCTGTCATGGTTTCCGGGAATGGAGATTATGTTATTCCTTTTGAATAATTCGATCGTTTCATTGGGATAAGGATTATAACCAACAATGTCGCCGGCATGCAATATTCTTTCAACGCCATATTCTTCGAGAGCAGAAAGAACGACTTTTAGAGCAACAGCATTGGAGTGAACATCCGCAATCAATCCTATCAGCATATTAATAGATATACAATGATTTCCCAAATAGTTGTCCTTGATGAAAAAAGTCAGAGCTTCGATGGGAACCCTGGGCGTGCTGGGGCTTGAGCTTGTACAGATGGATACGCCGCCCACGACTGCGTACCTTCAGATTTATACTGAAAAACGGTGCATGGCGAACTGCCGGTTTTGCGCCCAGGCAAAAGGCTCATCCGCAGACATGACCCACATTGCCCGCGGCATGTATGTACCTGCCGACCTTGAGGCTGTTGTCATGCGGCTTAAGACGGCTTACGAGCGGGGCTACCTTGCCCGCGCATGTATCCAGACAGCGCTTTATGATACGTGGTGGGAGGATACCGTTTATTTAATCAAAAGTATCAGAAGGGAAAGCCGGATTCCAATATCACTCTCGGTTTTTCCGCTGAGTACGGAGCGTTTTGAAGAATTAAAAAAAATTGGCGTCGATGAACTTGTTATACCGCTTGATGCCTGTACACCGGAGTTGTTTGACAAAATAAAAGGAAAAAGCGCGGGCGGACCTTATTCATGGAAACGCCATGTGGATGGGTTAAAACGCGCATCTTGCATATTTGGAAAAGTCGGAACGCATCTCATGCTCGGTCTTGGTGAAAACGATGAGGATGCTGTAAAGATAATTTCGGAATTGCAATCGGATAATGTGAACATCGCGCTTTTTTCATATACATATATTCCAGGTTCTCAGGGCAATTTCCGGGATAAAACTGAAAGTAGCGTTATCAAACATTATCGTACTGTGCAGCTTGCGCGGTATCTGATTCTTGAGGGATTTGCTGCCTTTTCTGATATGCGATTCGAAAACGGCTTTCTTGTTGATTTTGGAGTGAAATACGATGTAATTCTTGAGGCTATTGAGAAAGGCGAGGCTTTCCAGACTTCAGGTTGTCCTGACTGCAATCGACCCATGGCAAATGAAACTTTCTCAAAGATTTATAATTTCCCGAAAAAACCGGATGATGAAGAAATAGTGAGCATAAAGATGGATATGGGGCTGGCTGACCGGATACCACAATCTTAATTTACTAACCAAACAAAATTACATTATTAACCGGGAGAGGAAATCGATGGAAATTACTGAAAAAATATTCGAATTTGCAGATGAAATCGGTCCGGAAAAAATTGTCCATCTCTACGAACCCAGGACAGGAATGAAAGCTATTGTTGTGGTGGATAACGTAGCTGCTGGACCTGCTATAGGAGAAAAACGTCATGGCTGGTCTTCCTCACGGCGGCGGGAAATCCGGGATTATAGCCGACCCGAAAACCGTAAACAAGGAACAGGTAATCAGGACATTTGCCCGCGGTATAAAAAACCTGCTGGAATATATCCCCGGTCCAGATATGGGCACTGATGAAGCAAGCATGGCATATATCTATGATGAGACCTCCCGCGCCGTGGGGCTCCCAAGAGAGCTTGGCGGGATTCCTCTTGATGAAATGGGCGCTACGGGATACGGAGTTGCTGTGTGCGCCGATATAGCAAAGGATTATATCAATCTTGACCTGAACGGGGCGCGCCTCACTATCGAGGGGTTCGGGAATGTGGGAAAACCCACCGCACGTTTTCTTTCTGAAAAGGGTATGATTCTCGTTGGTACAAGTGACTCAAAAGGCGCAATTTATAATTCAAAAGGACTGGATATCGAAGAATTGATACGGATAAAGGAAACCACAGGTTCGGTTACAAATTATAAAGACGGGGAAGTTTTAAAAACCACAGACCTGTTGATGGTTAGCACAGATGTTTTCATCCCGGCGGCGCGTCCTGATGTGATAAATGAAGCAAACTCGGATGTGCTGGATGCAAAATTAGTGATCGAAGGGGCAAATATCCCGGTCACTGAAAATGCAGAAAAGATGCTTCATGACAGGGGAATCCTGGTCGTCCCCGATTTTGTAGCAAATGCCGGTGGAGTGATAACGGCGTCTGTCGAATACCATGGAGGAACCGAGACTGTAGCGCTTGACAGGATTAAAAGCACAATTTCCAGGAACACTAAAGAGATTCTTGACAAAGTATACAGCGAAAAAACCTATCCCAGGGAAACCGCAATCGGTATTGCAAAACAAAGGGTAATGCGGGCAATGAAATACAGGGAATGGATATAATAAAATGCTATCTTCGATATTCGAGCCAAAATCAATAGCCGTAATAGGTGCTTCCAACAACGATACAAAGTGGGGAGGACGAATACTCAAAAACATACTGAGCGACTTTAAAGGACAGGTATTCCCTGTAAATCCAAAAGAGAAAGAGGTGCAGGGGGTGACTTCATATCCTTCTGTTCTTGATATTCCTTATGAGGTCACGATGGCAGTAATAGCAGTGCCCGTTCAGCTTGTCCTTAATGTAGTTGAGGAGTGTGGGAAAAAAGGCGTAAAGGGGCTTATCGTGGTAACTGCCGGGTTTAGCGAGACAGGGAATGCAGGTTTAGAACTTGAACAAAAACTCTTATCCATTGTAAAAAAGTACGGCATGCGCATGATAGGACCGAATACGCTTGGCATCGTCAATGAACCGGCGCACCTCAATGCCAGCGTTATAGGGAGGCTTCCGAGCCCAGGTCCGATTTCCTTCATTACGCAAAGCGGGACGCTTGGTCTTGCGATAGCTGACTGGACGATAGATATGGGGCTTGGGCTTTGCAAAGTGATAAGTACAGGGAACAAGGCGGATACCGATGATGTTGACCTGATAGAATACCTGGATAAAGACCCAATGACCGGCGTCATAGCCATGTATGCGGAAGGGATTAAGCGCGGGAGGATGTTCATGGAAGCCGCCCGGCGCACCAAGAAACCTATTATCGCTATTAAGACGGGAAGGTCAAAAAGGGGAGCAAAGGCGGTTTTCTCTCACACAGGCTCCATCGCAGGCTCGGATGAGGTTTATTCAGCGGCTTTCAGGCAGGCGGGAATTCTGCGGGTTGACACGATAGATGAGGTATTCGATGCTGCGCTTGCGTTCTCATGCCAGCCGCTCCCGAAAGGTAATAATGTCGCGATACTTTCAAATGGTGGCGGGGCTTCAATCGTAGCGACAGATGAGTGCGAGCGACACGGTATCAATATAGTTGACCTGGCTGAAGAAACAAAGGAGCAGATTAAAAAAGTCATTCCCGGATTTGCATCCGCTTCAAATCCTATCGATACCGCTGGCACTGTTTCTTTCACTATTTACAGCGAGGTAATCAAAGCGCTTCTCAAAGACCGGAATGTGGATGCGTTAATCGTAATCTATGTGCATACCCTGATGTCAAATGCCATACCGCCTGCCGAGGCTATGGTCGAAATAAAACGAAAATGCCCGAAACCGGTAATCGCGTGCTGGATGGGGGGAAAAGGAACCGAAGAAGGTGTTGATATCCTGAAGAGCGGCTGCCTGCCCAACTATTCTGTCCCTGAAAGGGCTGTGAAAGCGCTGGCTGCGCTTATCAGGCACAGGGAATTCCTTGAAACTGTTAAGGCAAGAGCCACGGGGGAAAGCTGATGACAAAAATTCTTACCGAGCATGAGGCAAAAAAGCTTCTTGCAAAATACGGGGTTCCTGTGACGGAGGAACGTATTGCAGGGAGCGCAGATGAGGCTTATGATATTGCGATGGAGCTTGGAATGCCTGTCGCCATGAAAATATCTTCGCCTGAAATTCCGCACAAGAGCGATGTGGGTGGAGTTGTCCTGAATGTGAAAGAGGACGAGGTAAAAACAACATATGCCGAAATCATAGCACGAATTAAGAAAGCAGTTCCGGGCGCCAGTATCGAGGGAATCCTGGTGCAGCAGATGGCTCCACCGGGTCATGAGATTATAGTAGGCCTGAAAAAGGATGCACAGTTCGGTCATGCGCTGATGTTCGGGCTTGGCGGGATTTTTGTGGAGGTTTACAAGGATGTTACATTCAGGGTCGTGCCTATCGATAATAGCGACGCGCTTTCGATGATAGCGGAGATTAAAGGCTACCCAATACTCAAGGGAATCCGGGGAAGAATGCCTGCGGATATTGATGCTATCGCAAGAGTGCTTGTCTCTGTTTCGGATATGGCTGAAAAGGAGAACATCATCGAACTTGATATAAACCCGCTGATTGTGAGTGAGAGCGGGGCGGTTGCGGTGGACGCGAGAGCGATGGTGGAGTGATTATATGGAAGAAAATAATCGTAAACAGGAAGAAGAGAATACAGCTCTGCATATGCTTAAAAAACCTGTTCACTGGGGCATAGCTGATTCGTCTGAAAATGTGGATATCTATGTATATGGGGAAAGATGAGCCTGCGCTGAACGCTTCCGCGCTCAACATCTCTATCTTCCGGCTTTTTCCTGTCTCCCCCGTTTCACATGAACCTTATCCCTTTCGGCATCTCCCCCACCTTCTCCCTGAACTTATCAGGCCAGTCCTTTGGTTCGCATCCTTTCTGAGCAAGGAAGGTACTCGCCCATCTCTCAAGCCCGATACCGGAGCAGCCGCTCCATACTTCCTTCCCCGACTGCGACTTCACGTTGAAACCCTTTGGATACTTATCACCATTAACACTCAGGTTCTGGAACTCAAGCCACTCGCCGTCTTTCCCGCGGTACGGCAGCGGCGCCTCAAAATCGATAGTGCCCACTTCTTTCTGTCCTGCAAGCCCTGTCAAGCCTTCCTGCGCCATGAACCACGGCGTGACCCATGCCATCCTCCACTCAAGGTCGAGTATGTCGTTGAATACATGCTTATAGCACTCCTGCATCTTCTTTGAGTGGTCGAGTATCTGCTCAGGCGTGCCAATGAAAACAAGCTCAATCCTGTGGAATTCATCAACCCTTTCCATGCCGTGTATGCCGCCGCTCTCGTACCTGTGCGAGGTGCCGGAACGGTCAAAAACTTTTATGGGAAACGAGTCATCGGCTATGGTTTTACCCTGCATGAAGGGCCAGAACGAAGGGCACTGGGCATAGCACATGGCGCCGATGGGCTTATCGATTTTCTCCGAAATGAGGTCAAGCGGAACTTCGAGAGTAACTTTATAGTGGTCAATCACTTCTTCCCAGAACAGCGGGTCTCGTGTCTTCGGGGGACAAATGTAGTATATTTCAGGATACACACCCTTTGCATGTCCCGAGTGCTTGAGCACGTCCCACGTATCGAGTTTGGGGAATATCATTTCCACGTATCCGAGAGGCTTGATTACTTCCTCCATCACTATCTCTTCAAACGCCCTGAAAATACGGGTCATCTGGGGACCATGTATCCACTGCCCCCGGCTTGCGCCGCGCTTTATCCAGCCGCGCTTTTCTGCCTCCACGGTCGGGTCGGCTGTGAATTTCATCTCTTTATTGGGGCTTTCCCAGAGAAGGCTCCAGTGTTCGGCTTTGCCGCCGAAGCTTTGCGCTGCGATTTTATCCTCGATGAGTGATATTATCCTGTCCGGGACCTTGTTCTCAAGCTCTGCCTCGCCGACATCGAGTGAGAGCGTAATCGTGCCGTCGTCGAAGTCGATTGCCTTTACATGAGGTATTTTGTGCTGGCACAGAGCCTGCTCTGAAGGCAGCTTGACAATGAATTCTTCCACTTCAGCGCCTCTTATTCCGATTTTGTATCCTTTGCCAAGCACTCCTGCAAGCGGTTTTCGGAGGCGGATGAACGCATCATGGGCGCGCAGGTACCTGTCTGATTCGATATCGAAGAAGACGGCGTTATCCTTTATGTCCCAGCCGATGATTTTAGCCCCTCTTCCTGCGGGTACGCCTTTTTGCAGGATGGTAGCTTTTGCCTCTTCGATGAACTTTTCTATGTCGGCGCGTGCTGCGGATGCGTCGGCGCTTGTTTTGAAGCTGCCTTTCAGGTGAAAGTAAGGTTCCATTGTATCTTTTCCTTGATTTTTAATATAATAGATGGTTTTAACCGGATATACCAACATTAATTTTCCTGATTTATTGGGGTCACTTATGACTTATTTGTTATTTATACCTTCATTATGATTGAATCAGTACTTATATTGAAAAATATGTTTTCAATAAAAACATAGCTATTGAAGATGATGCAAAGATATTTCAATTGCTACATCCTATTCTGATTCGGTGAAAAATATGGGGCTAAAAATTGGTACGTTTAACGTGGAGAACCTGTTCCTTCGCTATAAGTTTCTGGGGAAAGAGGTTGATCAAAGTAAATATATCAAAGAAGGATGGCGTATAGAAAAGACGGCACTCCAGATATTTGACGAGGGGCAGAGAAAAAACACTGCACGTGTAATTCTTGACCTTGAGAATGACCCTGATGTGAATATTCTCACGCGACTGCCTCGAAGCCGACATCTTTGTTGATAAAAAAGGAAACAAGAGCCTGACCTTATTCGTCAATCACCTCAAGTCCAGACTGGGTGGAGTAGCGGAAACGGCAGAGAGACGCAAGAGTCAAGCAACCCGAATTGCTGAGATTATACATGAACGTTTTGGCAGCAATGTAAAAAATGCAAATTTTGCCGTACTTGGAGATTTTAACGACACGCCTGATGCCGAATGCCTTAAGCCGATTCTTGATGGTTCAATGATGGAGAATGTTGTAGCGCGCCTGCCAAAGAATGAGCAGTGGACTCATTACTGGGAGGCTAAACATGAGATAAACCAGTTTGACTATATTCTTCTATCCAAGGCGTTGTCGAAGAAAAACCCAAAGACTCTCCCCAAAATCGAGCGGCGGGGTCTTGCAAATTATGCCAAGGCATATAATGGGCCCAGATTCCCCGGCGTCGGGCCAAAAGGAACAGAGGCATCCGACCATTGTGCAGTTTTTATGGAGATCAACATTTAGTAAGCTAAGGTTGGCCTATTAAGTATTTGTCAAAGTCATCCGGTAGCCGGCGAAACAACAGGAAAAGATTATAGAATATTTTATTGAGTGCGGGGGATGGGATTTGAACCCACGAATGCCTGCGCAACAGGATCTTAAGTCCTGCACCTTTGGCCGCTTGGTTACCCCCGCGTGGGGACAGGTTAAATATCCCTCGGGTTACTTTAAACTAACGCATCGTTAGATTTTGCATCTGCGTTTATCTGCGTTCATCTGCGGTTTTTTTTGTCTTGATTCGACATAATTATGTACATTCCACTTCAATTATGGTCTATGCCTCAACCCTTTGTTACGTTCTCGCGCAATGTCTTCATCCCGCTTACCAATGTTTGCAGGAATAAGTGCGGGTATTGCGGCTTCAGGCGGGATATCGGGCACCCCGAGGCAAAACTGTTATCGCCTGATGAAGTTGCTGCCATACTTTCAGGAGGCGCACAGGCAGGCTGCTCGGAAGCTCTTTTCACATTCGGTGAGCGTCCGGAAGAAGTAGAAGGCTTCAGCACGTGGCTTTCCGAACTGGGGTATGATAATATCATCGATTATCTTGTTGACCTGTGCAAGCTTTCGCTCCGTATCGGTCTTTTGCCACATTCAAACCCCGGAATACTTGAAAAAAGAGAGCTTGAAAAATTAAAACCTTTTAATGCCAGCATGGGGCTCATGCTTGAAACTGCGGGTACAGTTAAAGCCCATGAAGGCTGTTCAGGCAAGATTCCGGAGGCGCGCATAAAAACCATCGAATACGCAGGAGAACTCAAAATCCCATTTACCACCGGGATTCTCGTCGGCATTGGTGAAACGTGGGACGACAGGCTTCGCTCCCTTAAAATTATCAGGGATATCCACGAAAAATTCGGACATATCCAGGAAGTAATAATCCAGAATTTTATCCCCAAACCCGAAACAAAAATGGCTTCCATGAGTTCCCCGGGAATGAAAGAAATGTTAAAAACGGTCTCTACTGCAAGAAAAATACTTCCTGAAGATGTAGCCATACAGGTGTCGCCCAACCTAATTCGACCCGGAGAACTGGTCAGGTGCGGCGCTTCGGACCTTGGCGGTATCTCGCCTGTAACGATAGACCATATTAATCCCGAATCACCCTGGCCAGATGTTCCGCAAATCCAGACCAGTGTGGATGTTCCCCTCCGGGAGCGGCTTCCGATTTATCCGCAATTTGTGAAGAAAAGATGGTACAGCGACGAGATTGCGCCGCTTATTCGCAGACTTTGCGACGCAGAAGGATTTCGGAAAGGATATAAATAAGTATCGTGTAATGTCTGCAAAATTCTGGTGGGACTATACATAAATTACAGGGCATACAGGAATTGCGAAGCATTCAGGACGATTACCTTAGCAGAGCCGGGGCGGGTAAATTCACGACTGAAGATGCTCTGGCACTTTACGATAAACCTTCATATCTTTTTTCCCTTGCGGATAAGCTTCGCAAAAAATCCGTCGGGGACGAAGTAACCTACGTAATTAACAGGAATATTAATTTTACAAATATGTGTATTGGGACATGCAAATTCTGCGCCTTCAAGAAACAGGACGGGTATATCATGTCTATCCGGGAAATTCTTGAAAAAACAAAAGCTGCAGTTGATATCAATGCCACCGAAGTATGTATCCAGGGCGGGCTTCTTCCGGACTGGGATGTTTCCAATTACTGTGAAATCCTGGAAAGTATAAAAAATGAATTCCCGCAATTGCACATTCACGCATTTTCTCCCATGGAAGTATTCCATGCGGCAGGGAATAGCAATATTAGTATTAAAGAAACATTGTCATGCCTTAAAAAATCAGGTCTTGGTTCAATGCCCGGGACTGCTGCCGAGATACTCGCCGACAGGGTGAGGGAAGAGATTTGTCCTGATAAACTCACCACACATGAATGGATCAATGTTGTCAGGACAGCGCACAGGACTGGAATTCCCACAACGGCAACAATCATGTACGGGCATATCGAGACTTTGCGGGAGAGGATTGAACATATCCTGACTATCCGCGAGATTCAGAAAAAAACAGGCGGTTTTACGGAATTTGTCCCGCTTCCTTTTATGCCGCTAAACAATATGCTGGGGACAGGAAAGCAAGTTTCCCGCGGGGTTGAGGATTTGAAATTGCATGCGCTTGCAAGAGTATTGTTGTATCCGAATATCAAGAATATCCAGGTAAGCTGGGTGAAGCTTGGCAAAAAGCTTGCGCAGTCGGCCCTCGATTGCGGCGTGAATGACCTTGGAGGGACATTGATGGAAGAACAAATATCAAAGAGCGCAGGCGCAACGAGTGGCGAGTACATGGCGCCTGCGGAGTTTGAGCGCCTGATAAGGGAAATAAAACGTGTGCCAAAGCAGCGCGATACGCTATACAGGCACGTTAACGGGTTTTAAATACAACCGCAAAGACGCAGAGTGCGCCAAGACATTAGTGAAGTTCTAAAATCGTATTTACCTTGAAGAATAAGAATTCATGCAAGATTAATTCACCGCAGAGGATGCAAAGAACGCAAAGCTGCACCCCTATTTTCTTTGCGACCTTCGCGCTCTTTGCGGTGAGAATCATTCAATTCCCACTCATAACATTCCTAAAAAGTCAATATGTATTAAATGGGCCCGCGGAGATTCGAACTCCGGATCCCCGCCATGTAAAGGCGGTATCATAGCCGACTAGACCACGAGCCCTGCGATGGGGTAAGATGTTGTTTGGGTATATAGGTTTTTTTGGTTGCTCCGGTCACAAATCATTAAATATCCCGCTGTCCATTCTAATGCCTGTTTTATGGCGCAAATGAAAAACTTTAGGAAAGTTTTATCAAAAGGAGGGGTATCTGCGATACCCCTATACGTCATAAAGGGGCGTAACCCTTTATGAAAGAATACTCACTCACCAACAACGAAAAAAAGGTCTTGCTTGCACTCTCAAAAAAAGATAAATTCACCCCTGAAGACCTCACCTCAGCATCAGGACTCAGCATCGAAGCCGCCATGCAGTCCGCGTTTTTACTCGCTGAAAAAGGTTTATGTGAGGTAACAGAAAAAGTCACAACAATATACACGCTTACAAAAGAAGGCGAAACGTACGCGCAGCTCGCGCTTCCAGAGCGCCAGATAATCAATTCCATTAAAGCGCCTCTTTCGCTTTCAGAATTAAAAAAGAAATTCCCCCCGCAGATGGTGGGCATTGCCCTTGGCTGGCTCCGGAAGAAAAACTGGGCAAGGATTGAAGGCGAAAATATAATCCCTTCCGGGAAAGCAGAGGTCGGTGAAGACGAGAACATACTCACAAAACTCAAAAAAGGTCCTCTTTCAGAACTCGGGGATGCTGTCAGGGACCTCATCAAGCGCAACCTTGTTGAAAAAACCGAGAAGAAGACACGACTCATAATAATAACGGCAGAAGGAAAATCTCTCGCTGCCGGCGGATTGAGCATAGAAGAAGAAATAGCCCAGCTTACTCCGACCATTATTACAACCGGCTCATGGAAGAATGCAAGAATCCGCCCTTACAACATCCATACGCCTGTAAAACCCGTTTACGGCGCGAAACTCCATCCATACCAGCGCCTCATCAACGAGATGCGCTCGATTTTCCTTGAGATGGGATTCACGGAAATAAAAGGCGACATTGTACAGAGCTCGTTCTGGAATTTCGATGCGCTTTTCCAGCCGCAGGACCACCCTGCACGTGAGATGCAGGACACTTTCCACCTCGCTACCGAATGCGACCTCCCAGCGGAGTACATCGCTCCTGTAAAAGAAATGCATGAAAAAGGAGGCGGAATATCAAGGGGCTGGGGCGGTAAGTGGAGCGAGGATGTCGCGCGTAAGCAAGTGCTGAGGACGCATACCACAGCGGTCACGATAAAATATCTCGCAGACCATCCAGACCAGCCTGTTAAAGCCTTCTGCATCGACCGCGCATACCGCCGCGAGGCAATCGACCCCACGCACACGCCCGAGTTCGAGCAGCTTGAAGGCGTGGTGATGGATAAAGGCGTGAGTTTCAAGAATCTTCTTGGCTGCCTGACAGAGTTCTATCACAGGATGGGTTTTGATGAAGTGCGCTTCAGGCCAGGGTATTTCCCATATACAGAGCCGAGCGTGGAACCTGAGGTATATATCGAGAGCAGGGGCAAGTGGGTTGAGCTTGGCGGCGCCGGCGTTTTCAGGAAAGAGGTCACGCTGCCGCTTGGAATAAAGTATCCTGTGCTGGCGTGGGGGCTCGGGGTGAGCAGGGTGGCGATGCTGCGCCTGGGGCTTAAGGATTTGAGGGAGCTGTACCAGAGCGATATCGACTGGCTGAGGAAGAGTACGGTGTTATAGCAGAACGTATAACTTTTTCATAACTGCATAATAATTATTGTATGCAGCAATTAAATTGTTTTTCCTAAATCAAATCTGCGATGGACTCCAGCAGAATAATTTCAATTTCATCATTCAATCTCTCAAAATCCGAATCAATGGTAACTACGGTGGCATTTTCCCGTTTTGCGATCGCAGCCAGTAACAGGTCGGCAGCGCCAAGACCACCATGTTTGCTGCCGATGATCATTGCCTCTGTATGTATCTCTTCTGTTTCATAAACCACCTGCCATTGTGATTGAAGGACTGTATTGAGAACATCACTTGCGGCAGCAATGCCTTCATGCTTCGCTATCCAGACAAGATGTTCGGTCAGGATTATTCTTGGTATTATAAGTGGGGTTCCTTCTTCCACTTCCAGAAAGCATCTGTTTATTGTCTGGATTGTTGAATGTTGGGCAATCTTCTTGACGGCAGGGTCGTTTATGTTTCTCCATATCTGGAAAATATTCGTATCAAACGCGTACTTCATTATGACACCGGCATATCCTTCTTGCCTGCCCTGTCAAGATTACGTTCAAATAGCAGGGATTTCTTAAGAGTGCCAGAAACGACTTTTTTTTTCTGAAGGTCAAAAACGCTCCCTTCATGTTTGGTAAGGATGAGCTTGTTATCCTTCATATCCAGTACCAATTTATCATGTGGATGTATCCCAATCTTTTCGCATATCTTGTGAGGCAGCATTATTTTTCCAGTATCATCCACATCCACGATTTCCAGTTCAAAGCTCATATATAGACATTAAGATAAGGAAATATAAAAATCTTGAGGTATGTTCTATTATACCATCATAACAAGTCGAGTAATAATGATGCGTGCCACACAAAACACATCAGTTATTCTCAACTAAGCATTATAAAAGTTCCAGCTCTCTCCGCTTCTCCCTCATCGGCACCCCATTCTCATCCCATCCCCTAAGACCATAATACTCATCCAGCGCCTTCTCAAACTCAGCCTTATTAATCCCGCCGCTCTCAAAGAACCTCTCAGGAAGGGTATCATCCTTTCGTGAAAATCCTGCCCCGATATTAAACAGCCGCTCAAGGTTCCAGATCCTCTCGCCGCATTTGCGAAACTCCTCAGTCGAATAATCCACACCTGTCGCCGCGCTCAGCATGTTCGCAAACTCCACTTCTGATATCGTAAACGAAGAGAAAATGCACAGCACCAGCGAATCAAGTGCTGCCGTGGAATTCTGGAACGCCTGTACAAGCCCTGCCTTTCCCGAAAAAGTCTTTGGTTCGACCTTTATGGGCTTTCCCAGAACCTCAGGCGCTATCATGTAGGCGCGCAGGTGGCATCCCCCGCGGTTTGAAGTGGCGTAGGCAAGCGCCATCCCAAATACCCCTCGCGGGTCATAACCCGGAAGTTCAAGCCCCTTTATCTGCATCCCGACATCTTTTCTGTGCGATTTTGAAAGAGCCTTTGAACCCCTGCCAAGCTCCTCCCCGACCCCTTCTTTCTCGCCTATTTTTTCAACAAGCCCTGACAATTCTTTTATATCCCCGCCCATAATCTCAGCATAAGCTGCAATCGTCGAGCCTGAGGATATAGTATCCATGCCGTAGTCGTTGCAGAGGCGGTTGATTTTGATAATGGCATCAATATCCGTGTTGTTATTATCAGGTCCGTATGCCCAGAGGGTCTCGTATTCCGGGACCTCATGCCCCTCAAATGCGCCGCTTTTAATGACGTGCTTGCATGCGATTGTGCAGTTATAGCAGGCATGACCTTTAATGTCATAATTTTCTTTAATGAATTCACCTGAAACTTTATCCATACCTGCAAACCCGCTTTTCCTGAAATTCTGTGCTGGCAGGAGCTTCATATAGTTCAGGAGGTTTGCCATTGCTGAAGTCCCGTACGTTGAAAGTCCTTTTGATGAGCCTTCTTTCTGGAGCCTGCCGGCTTCTGTCCGCGCTTTCCCAAACGCCTTCTCATCTGCAATAGCAGGTTTTTTATCGCCTTTCACCACAATCGCTTTGAGTTTCTTAGAACCCATGACCGCACCAAGCCCTCCCCGCCCGCATGCATGGAAGTAATCATTCATGACACTGGCTATGGGAACAAGCCTCTCGCCTGCGCGCCCGATGCATGCCACACGCCCCCTCGATGATAGCATATCCGTGCATGCCCTCACGTTTTTTCCCCATAGTTCTTTAGCATTGAGTATCTCGATATTATCATTTTCGATGGAAACGTAAACAGGCTCCAAAGCTGCGCCTTTTATTATTAGCGCATCAATCCCTGCGAATTTCAGTTCTTTCCCGAAAAACCCGCCGCTGCTTGAATCTAATATTGTTCCGGTGAGAGGGGATTTTGAGACCATGACATGCCTGCCCGACAACGGCGCAAGCGTCCCCGTAAGAGGGCCAGTTGTGAATATCAGGAAATTTTCAGGGCTCAGCGGGTCGATATTTGGGTCAGTATTATCATAATATAGTTTTACTCCCAGCCCTCTCCCGCCAATAAAGGAGCGAAGAATATTGGAATCAGTCTTCGTTTCCCTGATTTTGCAGCCTGTTAAATCGATTGTTACTGTTTTTCCGGTCCAGCCATGCATGTGATTAAGAACAAGGTATTTTGTATTAAATATATGGCTCGTGATTTCAAATCTTCAGCAATTCTTAAATATTTCACCGCATATTTGAAATGGAAGTCGAATTCATCAGGTATCTTGAAATTTCAAAGAGGAATCAAATGCACAGCATGAAACATAATTACTGGGGGGGTAAACCAATATCTCCTATCCCTCTTTCTGACAGCATGACGATTACCCAACTGGTTGATGAGGTCTTTGACGGTATGGGTTATAATGCAAAACGGCTGGCTGAAGCATGCCATCTTTTCAAGACCATGATAGACGATAACTCGACAATATGCCTGACACTTGCAGGAGCCATGACCCCGGTGGGAATGGGCGGCGGCATTATCAAAATGATAGAGAAAGGTTTTATTGACTGGATTGTCACGACCGGCGCAAACACATATCATGACCTTCATTTTGCATACGAACTGCCCGTTCACCAGGGAGATTATACAGCGGACGACAATGAACTGGCGGAGCACGACGTGGTGCGAATCTATGATGTTTATATCGACATGCAGCGCACGCTAATAGCCCAGGATAAGATAATACAAACGCTTACCATGGAAGCTGTAAAAAGGAAGAAGTTCCCTGAAAAATACTCAACCGCATATTATTATAAGATTCTTGGCGACGGGGTGCTTGAGACGTCAAAGGCTCCTGAACGCTCATTCGTCGCTTCAGCTTCAAAACTTGATGTCCCGGTCTTTGTTCCCAGTTTTGCCGACTCATCAGTCGGGATGGGAACAAGTTACCTTCCAATCATGGCAAATGCAGGTTCAACGTCCGGGCAACTTGACCCGAAAACTTTCATAGACCCGAGCCCCACCATGGACGTGCTTGAAAGTGCTGCAATCGTTCACGATAGCATGCTAAACGATATTCCCCGCGGCGTTCTTGAAGTTGCAGGCGGCGTGCCCAAGAATTTCCTTCAGCAAACAGGTCCAATGATTTCCCAGATTATAGGCATGGAGTGCCCGGGTGAGAACTATGTAGTGCAGGTGACTGTTGACCGCCCTGATGTGGGAGGACTCTCAGGCGCTACGATTAACGAAGGAAAATCGTGGGGAAAGATACCGAAAGCAGGGGAAGGAAATGTAATCCCGTATATTGATGCGACAGTCGGCGTCCCGATAATTTTTGCTTATGCGCTTGAGAACTGTAAGCCGAGGAAGCCCAGGAAACTGGGCGTTAAGCTGCCAAGGATAACGCAGGAATTGATAGAAGCTGCGAAGAAGAATTTTGGAAAATAAATTCTGAAACTTCGGCGAATTAACTGCTAAATTCATTCAATATCATATTCTCAATTTCAGCCACTACATCGGCGAGCCCCACTTCTTTAGAAGGCTTGACTTCAGTCCTTACATGTTTATGATGCGGGAAAGTAATAATTTCTTTATGATGGGCAGCATTGTCATATCTGAAAATCACCTCTCCTTTGCTATCAGAGAGATTAAACCTATATTTTGGTCGTTCCTTTCCCATCTGGATATACTCCATAAAAGTAAGCACATACCCGCTTAAAAATAATAACCGCCCTCGATGGATTTTTGATTCCAAGAGTATAATTTCCCTGTGGACTGAATCTTTTATTATTGGTCCTGCATCTTCAGAAATAGCGACATCCATGATTTATTTCATGTTGGCATTCTTATTAAACTTTTGTGGGGTTTTTGGCATCACGATAGCAAAAAAATATCATACCATCCTTCAATTGAATTCATTTTTTAAGTTCAATATACGCCCTGGTCTCCCCGGACTCAAAGGACACGTTATGGGAACCGCATTTTGCGCAGACCGCCGAGCCTATCAGTCCTTTATTATCCCTGAATATCCCCACTGCATAGTGCTCCACGCCATATTTTTCTTTCATCGTTTTATCAAGCCATTCTTCCTCTTTTCCGGCTTCAGGGCATCTTGATAACAAAAAGAGCCTTTCTTTGAATTCCTCCCCGTTTTCGCAATCCAGGCATTCTCCAGGTCCAAAACTTTTCAACGATTCCTCTATTTCCTTTAAGCTGCGAAGCTCTTTGTGAGATATTTCCTTTATCTCGATAGGTTTTTCCTCTTTTATTTCATCTATTTTCTGCGACGCCACAAGCGCTTTTCTTGCTTCATCATGGCGTTTTTCAAGAAGGCATATCTCGCCGCATACGCGAAGCATCTCTTTGGCAGGGGTCTTATTGGCCAATTTATAAGCTTCCAATCCTGGAGTGGTCTGCCCCGTATTGAAACATTTATTGCCGCAGGTAATGAGTTCTTCCTCAGGCGGCGTTTTATTAGCCAATTTGTAAGCTTCAAGACCGGAATAGAACTGTCCTTCTTTAAAACACACGCTGCCGCAGGCGATGAGTTCTTCCACCGGCGGATTCTCTTTCAAAAGCTTGTAGGCTTCAAGACCGGCATTAAGTTTACCTTTTAAAAAGCACCGCCTTCCCATTATGATGATTTTCTCCCTTGGAAGCGGAATGCCAATAATCCTGGAAGCCTCATTTGCAGAATATATCCGCCCGTCGTCAAGATATTTATTGATGTAATTAATAAGCATTTCATTTGGAAGTTCGATTCCGGCAGCTTTTGAACCTTCTACAGCTCTGGAAACCCATCCATTTTCAAGATACGTGTGAATGTAATTTTTGAGTTCTTCTTTTGAAAGCTCCACTTTGCCGATTTTGGAGGTTTCAATGGCTTCGGACATCCGCCCGGCATCAAGGCATTTTTTAATGTATGAAAGAACCTTTTCTTCAGTCATTTCTCTGGATTATCCTTTTAGTAGTGGTTATAATAAATCTTCTCATGAACCTCAATCGGATTTGCCAAATCCCCGTGCACTCTCAAGCGCCCCGCATCTTGTTCCTTCAAGTGTCAGGACTTTTCCGCTAATTTTGCCGTCTTCAATATTAAACTCGATTGCGGACGGCTCAGATAATCTTGGTGCAGTGGGGCTCCCCGGGCAGGCAAGAAGCACATCGGATTTTTCTATTAAAGGTCTATGGATATGACCGAAAATAAGGACATCGACTTCCATCTCTTTTGCCATATACCATGCTCCTGTTGTATTCTGGATGGACAGCGCAGCCTCATGGATTATTCCAAGCCTGAGACTATCGAGTTCTATGATTTTTCGCCCGGGCAGCAATCGCTTCAATGCCGACTCATCCATATTCCCAAAAACAGCCTCAAGTTTGCATATACCTGAAAGTTCATCATACGCCTGTTTCGTAACAAAATCACCTGCATGGATTACAACATCAGTGTCCTTGATTAACCGGACAAGTTCAGGTTGAATCTGCTCCAGGATAGAACCCTGTTTGATATGCGTATCCGAAATGGCGATAATCTTCATGCGTATCCATAATCCATGTAGTTCAATTCCTTTTTGAGACCAGCAAGGAACATTTTGTATGTATTGGTAGAAAAATCAAGCCAGCCCTTGAAATCGGAATTTAATTTTTTCCCGACGGCATCTTCCCTGTCGGTCTTGCTTGCCTCGGCATATTGCCTGAAGTCTTCTATGTTTCTTTCCATATACCAGTAAAGCGCAGTCTC
>JAPZAN010000088.1 GCA_027460605.1 Candidatus Methanoperedens sp. | reverse complement strand
CTGTGTGTGGAGATGCCTGTTATGAAGGCGCCGCATTCGGATATGATAATTCTGTTCCAGGTTAAACTCTTCCTGCTTGAGGAAAAGACCATCAAAATACCGCATTCTCTTAACTTCTGCCATTTATTTTTACCTCCTTAATTTTATCAACATGAATACAATTTTTTTTAATTAACTCTCAGTCGCTGTTTTTCCCCATGATCAGGCCGCCAAGCAGTGTATCTACTCCCACTGTGGAATGGTAGGATATCTGCATGGTCGGGGCCTGGATTACAAGCACGTAGTACGTGTGGGCAGGCTTTTCCTGGTCGATTATATCTATGATAGCTTTCTTCTTTTTCTCAAGCATAACCCGGTCAAGCATAGGGAGTTCCATGAAAACCTGAAAATAATAGGGGCGTCCTTCTCCCACCACCGTATTCATCCCAACGGTCGAAGTGACTCCCACCCTGAACGGATCTAAAAATTCAAATATGGATATCTTGACATCCTCGCCAACATATATTTTAATATATTCTTTAAGCCCGTCCAGTGTTCCGCGTTTCTGGTACAATGGTATGATTTTAGCTATCAGGTCGCGTTTCTTTCTGGCATTATCTGCGTTCCAGTCTTTCTCTTCCTTAAGGATTAATGCCATCCATCCTGCAAGCCACGACAGGAATTCCAGCGGGGTTTTATCAGGATCAAAGTAATCCTGAATACAATCAAGTATTTCTTCAATGCCTTTCTTTTTCCCGATTTCGTCCGGAAATGCCTCTTCCAGGACGCTCAAATTCAGAAGGACAAGGTCATTGCCTGCCGGATTTTTTTTGATGAGTTCTTTTGTCGGACCGGTTAATATTACCTTCCGGAAACCTTTTTCATCGTATACCGGTTTGAGAAGCAGGTTGTTAAATTCCACGGACAAGGCATTTATGAGAGCATCGGACGGGGGACTCAAACCGTCATACTCATCCAGCAGCGATACCGTTTCCTGTGAAAATAATTTTCTTAAGTACAGGGATAGAGGATCATTAACATCCCGAAGCCTGGATGCCAGACTGGCCGGGTTCTTGATATCCACCTGCGGCAGCGAGTAGGCTGAAAGGATATTTTCGAATGCCTTCAGGAATCTTCCCAGGAAATTATCCTTTTCTTCAGGCTGGTAAATCCCGGGCAGGTACCGGAGATATTTACTTTCATTTTCTTTATTATTCATAAGGCGCCTTTTCCACTGTTAATTCGGGCAATGCGATTAATTGATGTTTTTCTATATCCGCAGAAGCCACGTCTGCATCACCGTTTATCCACATCTCTGCAATGTGGTCGATATCGGATATCCCTTCCAGAAGATGATAGAGTTCAGACCGGTAGACATTCCTTCCCAGCGGCCACCCCGTCCCCTCAGGACCACCGGTAACGGGATGAAAGTACTCATTTATCCTGTTTGTAGCCTCTTGTATAGCCTGCACTTCGTTTTTATTTTTCTTAAGAGCAATCCATACCTTGAGGAATACATCCTTGTAAAAAGGGGAAACCGCATGCACTCTCGTTGTAATCAATTTTTTTGCTTCCAGATACCCCCTTACTTCTTCTTTTAACAAACGCGACGGCTTCGGTTTCTCTTTTGAACCTGAATATATATTCGGTTTATTGCTCTCCATTTTGACATTGAATTTATCGGCCCTGACATCATCAATTGTCAAAATAGCTCTTGTTTTTTCTTTGTTCAGGCTGAGCCAGAGGGAATGATTTTCAATGGATAGATTGATGTTATTTTCATCGATTTTTTTAATTTGTGCATCCTTCACCCAGTTTGCATCATAATTCTTTCTTATGTAACTTTTAAATATGGCGCTATCGGTTGTCGGAATTTCATCAAAGCAAAACAGATACTCTTCACAGTACCTGGAATTTTCTATCCAGGCGGGGATTATAATTATAGATACATGGCCTGGCTTTTCTACATCTACAGTACTGTATTCCAGATCCCTGTTATTCATGCAAACAGCTCTTCCTTCCAGACCACTTTGTAATTTCTTCATACAGTCAAGAGCTTTATTTTCAAAATCCATGGAAGTGACAGCCCTGTACCCCGACTCCATATAACCCACAGAGGCTTCCTTGATTTCGATTACACTTTTCTTTTTTCCATTCTCAATATCCAGAAGTAATTCCAGGAGTTTCCTGTATTCAATATCCAGATCCGGAACATTGTAGATGTTCAGGTCGCTATTTGTCTTTTCAACATGCAGGTAGCGGGTCCGGCATCCATTTAATATTAGATTCGCCTTATCTTCTTTCTCGCCAAGGATTAACTCCACCCGGTTTCTGCCTTTTTCCTCGACAGCGATGAGGGTTTTATCGTCAATTTTTTCGATAATTTTTGTTTTGGTTGCCCAATCCAGATCAAAATCGCCCTTGAGAAAAGTCCGGAATTTTTCGAAATCATTCTTTTCAATCGTATTCCATGTGAATAAGAACGGTCCGCCCAGCAATCTCTCAAGTTCGTCTCTTTGCGGGACACCTGCTATCAGCTTTAAAAAGTTAATATAGGATGCATCGGGAACCTGATTTGTCCTGTAAATTACCATTTCGCCAAGCCATGAGAAGAGTTCAAGGAGTGTTATTCCGGGATCGGAAGGGTTATAGTTTGTCCAATCCTTGTTGTAGCGCGGAATAAGAGCCCTGGCTTCTTTCATCAGGTCTTCAAAGCTTCTGTCATCCAGATTGGGTATGGGTATGGACATTTTCACTCCTTTAGCGTTTTGACATTTCGGGCCCGAAACACCATCCGCAATAATCGTATCCATCGATCTTATCGAGGGTTCTGGTAAATATCATATGGTCTTTCTGTATCTGGTCCAGGTTGCAATTCGGTTGAACTCTATTCAGGTCATGGATTTCTTTTGTATTGGTATTCATGAGATACCGGTATGCCAGTTCTTCTTTTGGTTTTGTGTTTATTGCATGCTCACCCGAATAAACAAGGTAGTTATTCTCAATGAATATTTTTTCAGAATTACTCACTTTTTTTATCACTCCAGTCACTCGTTTTGAAGGGTCATCTTTAAGGCTAAGGACAAAACTATCGCCGGCATTAAGGATTGATATCTTGAGAGGATTAAGACTTATATCGCCTTCCGGAACCTCGTTGAGAGTGAAAGATTTAATCCGCTCATCTGAGGTCTTAACTATACTGCCCGCAGGATATACATCATCAACCTGTGACGGCTCACATTCAAGGATATCACCCAACATCCCATCATGGGACACCGACCTTATTACGAGGTTTGCACTCTTGTCCTGATGGCTCAGGATGATACTGTCCCCTTCCTTAAAACCCACAACAGTGAGCGTGTCTATCTCTTCTTCCGGAAGCTTTTCAGCCAGGGAAAATGAGAGTTTTCCATCACTTCTTTCTATCCTGCTGTTCTCAGGGTAAGAATCGGAGAGAATTAAACTCTCCGTTAAAGTCAATTTATAGACCTGGACTGAAGCATTAAGGGTCAGCCCATCAACATAGTCAACGCCGTCTGTACTTTCGATGACTTCATAAACCTGTGATATGTACACATTTCTGCCAAAGTCCCATCCCTCTTTTTCAGGGCCGCCGGTAAGCGGGTGAAAAAACCGCTTAAGATTTTCGATGATTCTTCCCTCGATGATTTTTGCATCGGCGACCGATATGAAATGTACCTTCGCTTCAACACCCACCTTAATATAGCCCGGCCCGACAAGGTTAATTTGAGAAGGGCAGGTTGTGAGATATGTGGATGTTCTGTTGAAAATATAGTCCTGGATTTCATTAATCAATCCCCGCCCCGGGATGGGTTTGGGATTTTCGCGTTCATCCGGGACAATAATCATAGTAATCCAGCCCGGCCTGAAATTCCTGCCCGGGTCGGTGGTTGGCAGACATTTGACCTTGGCGACTTTGGGGGAAGCCTCCCTTACCAGCCATTCAAAGTCCTCATAAGTGACAGCCCTGTCGCGGTGCTTGATGGTCTGCGGTCCCCGTTCCCTGAGCCAGTCAAGATCCTTCCGGTCCTCACCGCCATCGGAATCCTCATAATTGGTTACCGATTCGACAAAAGGAAAAGCCGTCCTGAGCTTTGTTATGGATTGGACACCCACATTATTCCCATTCACTCCCCCGCCGTACTGGTAACTGCACCGGATATTATCCTTTTCCGCAGGAGGAATCATACCCATTACACCATCTCCAAAGGTTATCATCCCTTTATTGCGGTCGATAATATAGTGCCGGCTGTAAGGACCGGAAGAGTAGAGATAGTTCCTTTCATGCCACCGCACCCAGTATCCGATAACATTGCCATCATCATCCTTTATCTCTTCTATCGCATCCCTCCCTTCCTCAAGGCGGATGGTCGATTTCTCCTCCTCGGTAAGTGAGATCTCCCGCACAATGACTTTTTGCCCCGGCAAAACAGGGAAATGGGAAAAATTGAAAACCTGACCGGTTTTCCCATTGCTTGAACCCAGAATCTCGCTGTCAACTGTAATGCGATTATATGCCCATACTGTGTTAGTGTAAATGCCCTTCAATCGGGGCAGGTTATCATACTTGCCTTTATCCAGCCTCGCCCGTATCCAGTAATATTCTGTTCCGAACTCAAAGCAGTATCTCTTTTCCACGTCATCCGGAGCAAGGAATTGTATCATCTCCATTTTGGTCAGGTTCCTTGTTCCGTCTTCAACGCTCAGAAGAGACCAGGTCCTGCCTGTCCAGTACTCCCACGCCAGTACCGGAGGGTTGTAAGATTCAGGAGCCATGAGAACGGTGAACATATTTTCAAGGAGCGGGAAAAATATGGTCACAGGAAGCGTGGAAATATCCTGGTCAAAAGCCAGGTAAACTGCCTGCTGGGTATCGGCTACAGGCTGGAACGGCGTGAAGGTTTTATTGTCACCTTTGCACGCTTCGGTTTCATCGTGATAAATGAAATCGTTATATGTAAGAATTATCTCCAAATCCTTTTTGGATAGATTAAAAGAATATTCAAGCGCCAGGTTGCTTATGGACGGCGGTTTATAAGTAAGCTGCCTGTATATCCATCCCGTCTTTTTGATAGTAAAATCCGTTGCTGAACCCAGGTCGGGGTCAAAAGCAGAATCAATGGTGAGTGAGGTATCAATGGAAATACTTGTAATGATCCTGGTTTGTCCAGCGGCTATGATTGAATCGCCTATACTGAGCTCGGTTTTGAACTTCGTCTCCCTACTCCCCGTAACAATTTTTTCCTTGCTCGTAATTTTTCCCGTACCTTTGCCTGCATCTATTGAAATCTTGTCATAACTTGCATCCTTGCCGTAGTCACCGTCAATGATGCGCACGCGAACCCAGTTATTCTTTTCACCGTTGATTTCTTTCTCTTCTATTTCGGGGCATGTGAATTTAACCGTAGCTTCCTTTTTTTCAGGCGTGGCTTTAAATGTAAAGGCATTGGTGGTATCGGTGAACTTATAATCACCTTTTTCTGCCGGAACACCCAGTTGGGTTGTTTCATATATCGTCTTCCAGCTATTTCCATCCCAGAATTCCCAGACAAGGGTTATAGCTTCCGTATCTGGTGAATCCACTCCAAGTGAAAAGTTGAATTTTAATGTTATGATTGCGTCTTTCTTGGAAAAAACCTCTTTTGAGCCTATATACAAAGTATCATTGAATTTTGGTCTTTCTCCGAAAGGATAAAAATCCTTTGTCAAATCTATCTGGAAATTATTGAAAAATGCTAAATCCGGAGGGACAGTGGAGCCGGGAATCGAGATACTTGCTTTAATTGTATTGATCAATGGCAAATTTTCTTTTGGAATCGGGGTATTCAGTTCGGCGTAAATCCAGTGCTTTGTCCAGTTTTTCTGCGTCTCTCTTCCAATCAATGTCTTTTCAGAAATTCCGCCAACAGGTTCAAAACTAAAACTTCCGCTCTTCAAAAGGCCGGCAACATTCTTGTCAGTACCGGCTGCAACATCCAGGTATTTTGGCGCTAAATTTTCATCAAAATAGTACCATTTTACTTCCCAGGGAACAGCCTGTGCTATATCGGATTTGAGAGTTATATCAAGTGTAATGACAGCCTTTTCCTTGAAGCTGAAAAGTTCACTGTTGCCGAGGTAAAGGCGGTGAGGAACAAGCTCCTTCCCTTTGAAAAGGACAACATCCTCCGTTGTATTGCCGGATAGGACAGCGGTTTGATCAGCCCATTTATCCTCATCCGGTGAAAGACTTACCGCCCCAACCAGTTTCTGCGGGATAATCGTGATGTCTTCCGTGGTTTCAAAAACGATGGCTTCTTTTTCTTTTGTCTGGGCAGTGGCTGCCTGAGTCCCGCAGGGTATTTTCCTGTATTTGGTTTCCCCTTTTGCCATGGTAAAGGTCAGGGGCGCCGTAGCCACCCTGGGAGGAAATAAACTTGTACCTACCATATCCAGAAAAGTCAGAAAATTCTTGTCCGGGACTTTGTTCAACCGCTGGATTATTATCTCCATCATCCTGGAAAAGATGTGCATGAGGGAATCGGCATATTTATCCGACTCGATTGCAGCCGCATCTTTCCATTCAGGGCAATAGTAAAGAGCCAGGTCCCTTACCTGTTCAAATAACATCTGCTGGTCTCTTGAGTCGATTTTAGGCGGGTCTATGGTCATGAAACCTTCCCCCTCTCAAGGTAAAATGGATATACCAGGTTATCCTTTGTGTTAGTCGTCTTTACCATGTAATCTATAGTTATGATAAGTTTGTTCTGTTCTGTTTCGTCAGGCTCCGCGTTCACGTTCAGTAATTCAATCCTCGGTTCCCACTTCAGCAGCGCCTCTTTTATGTAAAATGTTATGAGCGTGGCGGTTGAGGTATTGTTCGGTGCAAAAACAAGCTCATTGATTCCGCATCCGAAATCAGGTCTCATGACCCGCTCCCCCTTCGCAGTGCCGAGTATTATCATTATAGATTCCCGGATGGAATCGTAGCCCTCGGAAAAAACTATCTTTTCATCTTTAATAGATACCGGGAACTTCCAGCCACTGCCTAAGAAATCTGCACCTGTCATTTATCCTCCAATCAGAACTGTACCAACCGCCATGACTTTGCCAACGGGAAGGTCGGATGGGTCGTTGCAGGTCATGGCAGTATCGCCGCTCCTTGCCGCCATTTTCCCGTTTATCTTTACAGTAGTACTTCCAATCTTTATGGTCGCCTTGTTTGAGGGGGGCTTCTGGAACGGCCCGCCCTGCGGAATATGCGGCGGCGTGTTTGAAGCCGTTGAATCAACAGTGGCTGCCGGCATTCCCATTATTTTTACATCCGAGCTGAGACTGCCGTCTATAATACCGACAAATGGATGCGGCAAGGGCGTAGGCACAGGCGGTCCCGGAGGTGCGGGTATCAATATAATATGCGTATCTGTTGCCATTACCTGGTCTCCCTGTTTAGCTGCCGGCTGTCCCATATTAATTAATGTTCACCGTTGCCCCTTTGATAGTTGTAGTTCCGGAGGCTTTCAAGTCCATACTTGCCGAAGCCTCTATCTTTGCCGAAGCCTGTGATTTAACCTCAAAATCGTTGGCTTTTATGGTCACTTTCCCGTTGGGCGCGGATATTTCGATGTCCTTGTCTGATATAATGGAGATTTTCTTTTCTTTTGTATCGATGATTATCTTGTTATTTTCCGATTTATCCACTATCTCTATCTTTTCCTGCCCATCGGTATCATCAAGCCTTATCACATGCCCGCTTCGTGATTTTATTATCCTGAAATTGTTCTTCCCGTCATCATTTGTGAGAGGCGGGGTATCCTTGCCATTCCATAATGAGCCAATTACGTACGGGATGTTTATGTCGCCATATTCAAAAGCCACGAGCACTTCATCATTCACCTCAGGCAAAAAAAAACCGCCCATTAGTTTCCCTCCCATAAAGGAAATAACTCTTGCCCAGTTCGATTCATCCTCCGCGCTCAAACGGGGTATTTTTACCTTCACGCGTCCGAGTTTATCCGGGTCTTTATTATCAGTCACGACCCCGACAACGACTCCGTTTATCCTCGAATCCGGTCTCCTGCTTTGTTCAAGAATTTCTGTAATGCTCATACCCCTGTCCTCCTCACCCTGAATGTCGTTGAATATGCTCCCTCGTTGATGGAATGAACGGTAGATGCGACATAATATGTGCCGCTGAGCCTGTCTCCCAGGCCTTTGATTTCTATGGTTTTTCCTGCCCGTATTTTCGGATTACCGCCGCAGATTCCCTCGCCTGTTAAAAATTCCTTAAGAAATAAATTATACTTTGCCTTTGCGATATTTTCAGCGTCTTTTGAATCTATGATTAAATCGTCCACTACAGAGACCGCCGAAGCTGTAAACGCTTTTTCTGACATTTCATATCCTGATTCTTTACCTTTCATCTTTGATTTCTCACTGCCTTTTGAAGCTGTGGAGGTTATTTCCTCCTTATCTTTAACGTTCCAGCCCCTGACCTCTATCTTGCTTCCTTCGGTTAGTGTTTTTATCCGGGCTGAAAAATTCAGCAAATCTATCCCGTACTGGAGTGTTACCTCCGGGGTTTTATCTTCCTGCGATTTCCGGAAAATAAAGGTCTTATCATCAACAAGCATTTCATAACCAATCCTGTTTGCGCGTTCGAGGAGGAACTCATAGTTGGTCTGGTTATTCTGGAATATATACGGCTGGATGGTTCCCGTATCATCGACATCAGGTGAAAGACTGGCATCAGAAGCAACCTTTGACGCGATATCGCTGTCCTTCATATCCTTGAACGAGCGCCTCATTGTTCCGAACCTGAGCCTGTGAAGCCTGTCATAACCCCTTATCTCGACATAGGAAGAATCCCCGAAGGTATAATCAAGGGAGGTAATCTCGCCTGTCATCATTTCTACCGTGCTGTCGATGCCCATGAAGACTTTTACGATGTCCCCAACCTTGAAGGTCTTAAGATCCACGCCTCTCCATGCGCCTTTAAAAAAATCAACCGTATTGAACTTGATAGTAAACATCGCCGGAAGATTGATCTCATCTTCAAGGGTCACTCCTTCCACGGCGGATAATAACTCTCTTGAAAGCTCACTCCCGTTCAGGAACAGCTTGAAATTGGCGACATTTATTACATCGGAAACCATAAGGCAAGACTCCCTAATCCGGAATTATTAAAGTCCTTCCGATGTCGTTGTCTTTTGGAAACTCAAGCGGGTTAAGAATATTGTTCTCGTCAGCGATTTTCCTCCATAAAGATACATCCATTAGCGCCTTATCTGCGATAAGGTCGAGCCTGTCCCCGCTTTTTACAGTCCACAATTTCCTGCAGGCTTCCGCTCCTTTTAACTTCGCGTCTTCTTCGGTTGTTACAACAGACTTGAAGGTGACTGTCAGTTCCGCTCTTACAGGTATCCCGCTAGGGAGAAACATTGTGAACTTCTGGTCATGTTTATATATGATTCCCTTGTAAGTGAATTTTCCCCAGCTAAACAGGCATATATGAGGTTTTTTTGTTTCTTTTCCCTCAACTTTAGGCATAACGAGTGAGGTTATCTTTTC
>JAPZAN010000087.1 GCA_027460605.1 Candidatus Methanoperedens sp. | reverse complement strand
AATATGTCAAAAGGCGAATTCGGGATTACGCTTGTGGCAAATGATGTGTGGGAACCGCAGGAAATAACCAGGGAAAAAGCAAATGAACTGCTCGGGAGGATAGGGGGATAATATGGAAAAGACTGAAAAAATAATGGACAGGGAAATTGCATGGCGCATTTTTGCCCATGAGTTTAACAGGTCAAATCTGCATGTCAGTGAAGGGGACGAGCGTGCCCCGAATTATATCATTACGCCGACAGGAGTAAAGTGCAACAGGCTATTTATTGTCGGGGTGGTCACCGAAGTTGAGAACATCGGCAAGGACAATAACCTCTGGCGCGCACGCGTGGCAGACCCCACTGGCGTGTTTACCATTTACGCCGGGCAATACCAGCCCGAAGCTGCTATTTTTTTGTCTGAATTGCAGGTGCCTGCATACGTAGCGATTGTGGGCAAGGCGAGAAAATACGAACCTGAGGACGGAAGCGTCTATATATCAGTCAGGCCAGAGGAAATGAACGCGGCTGATGAAAAGCAGAGGGATAGATGGGTTCTTGATACGGCAGAACGTACACTGGAACGCATAAAACTTATGGAAGAAGCCTTGAACTCCGGTTTATCCGGTAATGAATTGAGGGAATTTTTGCAGAAAAAAGGAGCAAGTCCCCTGCTTGCCGATGGAACCGTGCGCGCGCTCCAGCATTATAAAAACCTGGATAAAATCAAACTGGAACTTAAAAACGCCATAATCCATGCAGTAAAGACGATTACTTCAGAGAGCGGTGTTCGGGAAAATACAGTTGGGAAGGAACCGGCGGAAAACGTGCAAATGAGCAAGAATCCGCAGGGTTCAGGCGAAGAGCTACCCGAACAGGAACGCAAGATAGAAGAAATAGAAGAAGCCAAAAGTCCGCCAGAACCTGTTATTACCGAAATCGAAAAGACTCCTGAACCCAAAGAAGCCATTGCAGCCATAATCGACAAACTTGATACAGGGAAGGGAATTTCTTATTCTTCGGTTGTTGAAACCGCGATGAATGCCGGTATTAAGCCGGAATCCGTTGAGACCGGTATCAAGGAGCTTATGGATGAAGGAAGATGCTATGAGCCGAAAATCGGGGTGCTGCGGAAAGTCTGAGAATGGAAATCACTCCTCTGTTGAATGAACCGGCTCTTATCGTTGAAAACACCAAAAAGACGCTTGTAATCGCCGATGTACACCTGGGAATAGAATGGGAGCTTTACCACCGCGGTTTTTCTATTCCCAGCCAGGTTGAAAAGCGCAAAAAACGCATCTGCGATTATATTGAAAAAGTAAATCCCGACAGGATAGTACTTCTCGGGGATATCAAACACAACGTGCCCAGGACATCATGGCAGGAAAAGAAGGAAGTGCCGGAATTCCTGAGAACAATAGCGGCTTTGGCGCCGGTGGATATCGTACCGGGCAACCACGACGGGGATATAGATACTCTCATCCCTGAAAACGTGACTATGCATGAGATGAGGGGTTTTGTGCTTGACGGCGCTGGTTATTTCCATGGTCATACCTGGCCCGGCGCTGAATTGCTTTCAGCATCGCATGTCGTGATGTCGCACAACCATCCCACGATAAGGTTCACAGACCCTCTCGGCCATGCTGTTTCTGAGGAGGTATGGATACGCACGCACTTTATTGAAAAAGCCATCATGGAATATTACGGGGATATTGTGTGGAACGACCCGGAGGTTATAATAATGCCGGCATTTAATGAATTATGCGGCGGGATACCTTTTAATGAGTCTATTCATGAAGAGCTGCTTGGCCCGGTTTTTGCTCATCATGCAATCGAGCTTGAAAAAGCGACTGCCTATCTGCTTGACGGCACGAATCTTGGTACAATCGGGAGCATCAAAAAGCTTGGAATTACCAGGGTGAGAAGAAAAAGGAAAAAGTGATATTGGAAATCAATTAAATACCCTGGTAATTTGTTCAGTTTAAGGGGTCATTTTATTGACCCCGCTATTTTTATCATCTCTTCCTTGCTCAATGGGCCTGAAAGCATCAGTTCAAGATTTCCGATGTTCCATGTGAGCATTTTGCTCTCTCCAAACCCGGACATGATTTTACCTTCAGCGCCATTTATGCTGACCTTCTCAACATCCCCAAAATCCGGCGCCTGGTTCGTGTCATCCTTCAGCTTTTCAGAAAGCAGAAGCATTTGCGAACCATTCTTATATGTAAGGGAGACGATTTCTATTTTGTCATATTTGAATACTGTGGCGCTTTCAAATACATACCCCTCTGGCAGATAGGAAGGCGAAAGAACTGTGAAATTCACTTCTTTCCTTACTTCCTCAAGCGTCATCTGTTTGGGCGGCGCCGGAAGCTCTCTTG
>JAPZAN010000086.1 GCA_027460605.1 Candidatus Methanoperedens sp. | reverse complement strand
CGATGCTCTCGAATGTCTTGTTTATCCTGAATATCAGGATTCCCATGATAAGAACGCCTATCAGGACATCGAAGAATATCCCGAGTTCAACAAGCAGGGGCATACCGTATGTCAGGGATATGGCGCCCAGGAAAAGCCCATTCTCCATTATCAGTATTCCGAGCATCTGCATTATGGCTTTCTTGCGGCTTATCATTACGAAAAGCCCGATTGAGACAAGCGACATGGATGCTGAAAGGGCAAAACTTGAAAGCTCGGATATAATATTTATTGACCTGATAAGATAATATGAAATTACGACCAGCACCCCGCCGATAATAAGCGAAGGTGAGACATTCACATACAGTTCCACTTCCCGTTTAACCTTGATTTCACGGATTATATAGATGAAAATATATGGAATCACGGCGGCTTTTATGACAAGCGTGAGGAGAGCCACGATGTATATATCATTTTTTCCTGTGGAATATGCCACAATACCGGCCACGCACGCAAGCAGGAACGATTGTATCCCGAAAGCCCTGACGCATGAATAGAGCCTCGTGGAACCGAGAATCAGGAAGGTCGAAACAAGTATCAATGCAATAATCAATTGCACCATTTTAGAGCCTAAAATAATTTCTGACATATTATCCACCTTTTACAATAATAAATGAAACAAGGGAAAGGAATGAAAACATGAGTGATATCGAAAGCAGCTCCGGTAACCGGAACAATCTCCATTTTGCAGTTGAAGTTTCAACCATCGCCATAACAGCGCCCAGAACCACAATCTTAACGAAATAAACGAGCAATGCTATTATAATCGGCGCTGCGCTTACCTCCGATGCAATTCCCCATGGGAAGAATATGTTGGCAAGGAGTGAGAATACAAGCAGTTGTTTTATCATTGCCCCGAGTTCCACTATTGCAAGTTGTTTCCCCGAATATTCAAGTATCATTGCTTCGTGAATCATGGTAAGTTCAAGGTGCGTTGCAGGATTATCCACCGGTATCCGTCCCGTTTCAGCAATCGCGATGATGAACAGGGCAACGAATGCAAGTATCTGGTACGGTGAGACTGCATCAAGGCCCATGGCCGATACCGTTTGCGAGATGTATCTCAAATTCGTGGAACCGACATTGAGGGCTATAGCGAATATGGACAGCATCATCGCCGGTTCGACCAGTGATGCCACGAACATCTCGCGGCTTCCGCCCATCCCGCCAAAAGAGCTTCCGGCATCAAGCGAAGCGAGGGCTATGAAGAACCGCGCCAGCGCAAAAAGATACACCACAGCTATCAGGTCGCCGGCAAAACCGAAAGGCAGTTCCGTAATAAAAATGGGAATCAAAAGACCTGCTGTAAGCACAGCGACAAATGAGACAATCGGAGCCGCATGGAATACCCATGAAACGTTTTGCGAGACTACGGAATCTTTCTGCAAAAGTTTTGCAATATCATAATACGGCTGGAAAATGCTCGGGCCTCTGCGTACCTGGAAGAAAGCTTTTATCTTTTTGATGATGCCGCTAAGAAGCGGGGCCAAGGCGATGACGGCCAGGAGCTGAAGAATTACAAGTACAATCTGCGTAATCATTTAGCTGCCCCCTGCTATCACGAACATGAAAAGAATGACGAGCGTTCCAAAAATATAAGAAAGGTATGCATGGATACTTCCGGTCTGGACGACCTTGGCACTTTGCGACTTTGCCATAACGAACCACACAACCGGCTCATAAATATATTGCTCGAATACCTGTTCTATCCTGGATTCAAACCTGAAGGATTCTTTGAGGAAGGGAGAAGCTGAATACGTAGCCTCGGTTTGCCTTGCAGGGCGGTATAAGTTCTTAAACCACATCTCTACAGGTTTTGAGAAAGCATGGGCTGTGTATTCGTTTCTTGATGTGGATTTGGGCTGTCCGCATCCCCATGTCTCATAAATTGTCCGCGATTTCCTGGCGTTATATAGAAGTAAAAACGGTATCAACAGGAGAATGAACATCAACACAAAAAGAATCGGGGTGGACAGGGATATCTTTGCCGGCAATACAATCGTCCCCAAAGTGCTTAATGAAATTGATTCGCTAAATGCACTTACACCGATAAATGTCCAGGCGACCTTATCCAGCAAGGGCACGATGTAGAATGGGAATATACCAAGTAATATTGATAATGCTGCAAAGAGTCCCATTCCAAGAAGCATCGGGGTGTTTGCCTCGGCTGCATGTTCCGCGTGCTCGCTTCTCGGGAGGGCTAAGAATCCTATGCCAAATGTTTTCAGGAAACAGAATGCTGCAAGCGCTCCTGTGAGAGCAAGAACGGCTGCGCTGATAGACAGCACTATCATAGTAAAGGTATTAAAATTAAAACCCAGGAGCAGTGACTGGAAGGTTAGCCATTCGCTCACAAAACCGCTAAATGGCGGTAATGCAGAAATGGACAGCACACCGACAAGGATAAGAACTGAGCTTACTGGCATCTTCTTTATGAGACCGCCCAGTTTCTCGATGTTCTTTGTATGTGTTGAAAAAATTATGGAGCCTGCGCCCATGAACAATAACCCTTTGAATACCGAATGATTGAGCAGATGATATAGCGCTGCTATTGCCGCAATCGCTGCAAGAGCTGGTCTCCCGCCTTCTAAAAATATCATTGAAGCGCCGATGCCAATCAAAATAATACCCATGTTTTCAATGCTGCTGAAGGCGAGCATTCGCTTGATATCAGGTTCGACGACTGCGTATAATATGCCGATGATTGCCGAAAGCGTTCCCACCGCGAGCACAAGGTATCCCCACCATGCAAAACCGCCGCCAAGGAAATCAAAGAAAACCCGGATTAGCATAAAAATAGCGGTTTTAATCATCACGCCTGACATGAGCGCTGAAACGTTGCTCGGCGCTGCCGGGTGGGCGTAAGGAAGCCAGATGTGGAGCGGCACAATACCGGCTTTTGCCCCAAAACCAATAAGAGCGAATATGAATGCCATGTCCTTCAGTAGCGGAGGCATTGCAGTACCCGCGGCGCGGAATGTTTCAAAATTGAAGCTGCCGCTTGAGCTTGCAAAAATAAGGAACGACAGGATGATAAAGCCCGTTCCGATGTGTGTCATCACGATATAGATAAAACCGGCTTTCCTGGTTTCTGGTTTCTCATGCTCGTAAACTACAAGGAAATAAGATATTACTGACATCAATTCCCAGACTATCAGGAACATGACCGCATTATTTGCAGTGACCACCAGTATCATTGAAAGAATGAAGATGTTATAAAGGAAACCAAGGTATCCGATATTCTTTTTGCCGAAATATTCTCTCACGTACCCGATTGAATATATAGAGACTGCAAAGACTGCAACCGAGATTACAAGAATGAAAAATGCAGACAGCGCATCCACAAAAATACCGAATTCCAGAAATGAAGTGCCTGGAAGAGCTAGTGAAAAAGTATCTCCAAAAATCACAGATAACGAGAAAACAATCCCGAAAATGGAGCCAACGGCTGCGCTTGTAAACGAAATAAAGGCGCAAACCCTATCTTTTTTATTCAATAGCACAGATGAGACGGCGCCAATAAGATAAAAGAGAACAAGTCCAAAAAATAAATATGTATCCATCATTTCACCGGAAAATTATCGATATTATCGGAAACGAACAAAAACAGTTGACAAGTTTTATTATATTTTATCCCAGCTTTTTTCATTTTTTGGTTTATGAATAACAGAGCCACTTTTTACCTACGTTTCTGTATTTAAGATTAACCAGTGAAAGTGTATCGATTATTAGTGTAGGATTGAATGGATTTTCCCTAGGCCCCGCTTCCCACAAATATCAAAGCAATGACCAGCGTGATAAGTATGTAAAGCAGGTATGTCTGGATGTACCCTGTCTGGATAACTCTCATTAATCTCGACACCGTAAGAACGATCCATGTGACAGGCATGTACAAATATCGCTCAAATACCGGCTCTATCTCTGATTCGAAAATCACCCTGTCCTTAAAGAACGGCGAATCCGAATAAGTGGTCTGGATCTCCCTCTGGGGACGGAAAATTCCGCCAAGCCACATGCGTATGGGTTTTGAGAAAGCTGTCGCCGTATATTCATTCCGGGAAGTCAAAACCGGCTGTCCGCATCCCCATGTTTCGTATTTCACCGTGTTCGTCCGGCTCATCAGCATGTACACAATAACCGGAAGCGACAGAACGACGAATACAAGAAGGGCAATCCATGTTGTGGAGATGCTTGCGGGGAAAGAGGAAAGTGTTCCTATTGTTAAATCAAAACTGATCCTGGAAGCTATACTTGTCCCGACAAGCGGCGCTGATACCGAATCAAGTATGCTTACAACATAAAACGGCAGGATACCAAGAACAATGCACATCAAGGCAAGAATTGCCATTCCTGCAAGCATTGGCATTGGCACTTCTTTTGCATGTTCCGCATGAGCGCTTCTTGGCAGCGCAAGAAAACTTATGCCGAACGCCTTAACAAAACAAGCGGCTGCAAGAGCGCCTGTCAGGGCAAGACCGGCGCCGCTAAAAAGCACTGCAATTTTTAGGATGTTATCCGAGAGATTAATGCTCAGCAACTGCGCCTGCAATGTAAGCCACTCGCTCACAAAACCATTGAAGGGAGGCAGAGCCGAGATGGATATCGCGCCTATCAGGAAAAAGAAGGCAGTCCAGGGCATTCTCTTTATCAGGCCACCATATTCTTCGATATTTTTGGTGTGGGTTGAATATATCACCGAACCGGCGCCCATGAACAGGAGGGATTTGAACACAGCGTGGTTTATCGTGTGATAGAGAGCGGCAATCAATCCGAATGCCGCAAGATCGGGATGCCCTGAAGACATGAAAATCATGGAAACCCCGACTCCGATAAGGATTATCCCGATATTTTCAACGCTGTGGAAAGCAAGAAGGCGTTTCATATCGTGTTCCATTAATGCATACATGACACCGATAAGCGCGGAAACCGATGCTATAATCAACAGCAGCATACCCCACCACCAGGCTCCGCCGCCAAGGAAATCAAAAGAAACCCGGATGAGCATGTAAATCGCGGTCTTAATCATTACACCGGACATGAGCGCAGATACGTTACTGGGCGCGGCTGGATGGGCGTATGGAAGCCAGATATGAAGCGGGACAATACCTGCTTTGGTCCCGAATCCGATAAGCGCGAAAAGGAAAGCTATATCTTTTAAATGGGAGGGCATGGTCATGCCCACGGCGCGGAATGTTTCGAAGCTGAAACTCCCGCCTGAACCTGCCATTATCAAAAATGATAAAATAATGAACCCTGTCCCGATATGGGTCATTACAATATATATGAAGCCTGCTTTCCTTGTTTCCTGTTTTTCATGCTCATAGACAACAAGGAAATATGATATTACTGACATCAGTTCCCAGACTATCAGGAACATGACTGCATTGTTCGCAGAAACGACCAGAATCATGGAGAGAATGAAAATGTTATAAAGGAAACAGAGATAGCCGATATTCTTTTTCCCGAAATATTCTTTCACGTATCCTGTTGAATAAATTGAAACTGCAAAAGCTGTTATTGATATTGCAAAAATGAAGAATGCAGAGAGCTTATCTACAAAAAAGCCAAAATTCAGGATTGGCGAGCCGGAAAGAGTTAATGAGAAATCATTACCCAATAAAATGGAACCTGAGAATATTATCCCGAATATGGAAGCTATGGAGGCACTCAAAAAAGATGTAAAGGCACAGATGCGGTCATTCTTGTTAAAAATAAGCGCCGATGCAGCGCCAATCAAATAAAAGAGAATCATCCCGAAAAATAAATAGGTGTCCATCATAACCACCCTATCGGTTTGCTAACTCCTTATCAAATTGGAATAATCGACTCCAATTTTTTAGTTTTTGCATAAGAGCCAATGAATACCTGTGATTTGTATTTAAGATTTCCTGAAAAAGTAAGAAAATCCATATCGATTATTAATGTAATATGCTGGCAACTAAAGAAAGCTTATAGCCCTTAATATCATTATTCTGTCCATGCTTGCCGTTAAAGCTGAAGGTTTATTTAAATATTATAAAGATGGCGTTCATGGGAAAAAAGAGGTATTGAAGAACGTTTCCATCGATATCGAAGACGGTGAGATTTTCGGTATCCTTGGACCGAACGGTGCCGGCAAGACCACGCTGATATCCATCCTTTCAACACTCACAATACCGGATAGCGGCAAAGTGAAAGTCTTTGGAATCGATGCGCTTTCGGACCCGAACAGCGTGAAATGTATCGTGAATGTGAGCAGCGGGAATCCGAATTTTCCCTGGAGCCTTACGGTTTACGAGAACCTCAAGTATTTTTCATTGCTCTACGGGTTAGACAATACGGCTATTGAAAAGGTCATTGATGCGCTTGAACTTGAGCCTTTCAGGAATGTCAGGTTTGACTCGCTATCCACCGGCACAAAACAGCGCCTATCGCTTGCGAAAGCCCTCCTCAATGAGCCGCGCCTCCTGTTCCTGGACGAACCCACAGTGGGTCTTGACCCGGATATGGCGATTAAAATCAGGAGATTGATAAAGCGGATACACGATGAAAAAGGGATTACAATTGTCCTGACAACCCATTATATGAAGGAAGCCGAGCAGCTTTGCGAACGGATTGCATTTATCAAGAAAGGCGAGATAATCGCCAATGCGGCGCCGGCTGAGTTAAAGAGACAGATGAAGCTTGGCGAGACTATAACGATAGAGTACATGGGGAAGTTTGATGATTCCCAATTAAAAGATATTTCGGGGATTCTTGATATCCTGCATGAGAACGGGAAAATAAAAATCGTGGCTGAGAATGTCGAATCTATTATCGATAATGTGATGAAGAAGTTCTGCGATGTTCATATCAAGAATATTGAGATTTCCCAGCCCAATCTTGAGGATGTGTTTCTCAAGCTTGCTCATTAAATGTATATCTGCGCAATTCATTGGAGAAAGTGTAGAGGGCATAAGTGGTGGGTCTTAAGCGATGCAACTATTTCCAAATCCAAAATCAGCTTTGGGCTTAAAGTCTCGCTTGCGCCTAAGTCGCATGTTGTTTGAAATTTAATAAAAATAGATTTTTAAATATTGCTCTATTGCTATTGCAACTATCTAAGTTCGTTAAATATTTTAGTTAATTCTGCTTTCAGTTCTTCTGAACAATTCGGGCAAAATTTAGCTTGAGAATACACATTTACCGTATCACCCACATTAAATTTAGGCTCATATAAAAATGCGCCATAACAATGAACATTTTTTGGAAATACATATTTTTTTGATATCGGGTCTATTATTTCAGATGCATGAATTTCATCTTTATCCAAAAGGCGTGATGTGTTGATTATTAAAAACACGGGGTAACATGAGTTAGTGTCTTTTAGCTTTTTCTTGTCATATTTTTTGAAAAACTTCTCTCTTAATTCTTCTCCTATGCCTGCCCATTTTGCAGTTTCGTCATGATAATCCTTGCTAAAAGGACAATAAACTTCAATGAATATCTCAGGCTGCAATATAAAAAAATCAAAGGTCTTATCCGAATCCCCATCTGATAAAGGTTTTTCCATCTGCACTTTCTTTCCTGCCCTGCATATAGCACCTAATGTTTGAATTTCAGGAAATGTTTCCCAAAAATTACCTACCAATCTTTTCTTGAATATAATTAGGTGTTGCTCGTCAATTTTTCCAACTATCGAACAAAGGTTCAACTCAAGAGAATCCAAGTACACAGTCCCCTGTCCCATAGGACATATCATTGAATCACGTAAAGCCCAACCAAGTCCATATCCTAATGGTGTTTGCCTGTCTTTATTATAGATTTCACAAATACTGTCTTTCATCAAACTTTCCAAATTAGGAAAGGCTGATAGATGCCTTTCAATCATATATATTGGTATTTTTTCATTCATTCAATCAGCTCTTATTATAATACAATTAAATAAGAGTTTAGTAGCGGAGCGAAAAGTGTTTATTATAAAATTTATCCTAAAGTTTTTTGGATAGATTCTTAGTATCTGCACCTAAAGTAACTCAAAAATAAGATTTTAGGTGCAAAGCTTCCAAAATCAGAACCTATATATATATCATGTTCTTGATAAAATAATGGTGTAAAAATGAGTATTATGGAAAAATTTGGAAAAATGGGCATCCCCGGATTCCGCAGCGGAAAATGGTGGAAGATGGTAATTGCAACATCAGTATATTTAATTGCCATCGCATCAATATATCTTGTCGCATCAGCATTCATTTCTGTGCTTACCTCACCAGCAGAGTTTAGTACCTCAAAATTGACAAACAAACCAACAACACAGTTACAAACCCCAACACCAACGGTAACCAAGTCTATCGAACAAATTAAAAAAGAAGTAGTAACCACTTCTTATGACGACTTGATGCGAAACAATGAAGATTATATTGGGAAAACTGTATTTTTTCGGGTTAATGTCGTCCAAGTAAATGAGATTTCTAATAACAATTATGTATTGATTGTCGCTACAAATAACTTAGAACTATTATGGGTCAATTATAAAGGAAAACGTGTACTGATTGGAGATGTAGTTGATATATGGGGTGAAGTTAAAGGTCTTAAAACTTACATCGCCACATACGGAGGCACATTAACTGTACCACAGTTATATTCATTAAATTTAGAACTTGTTGAAAAAGCAGGCGGACAATAGCGGATAATAATGGTGGTAAAATCTCACCAAGAGAAAGCGAAAAGATAATGAAAGAGGCATCTATGAAAAACACAACTCAAATCAATCCCAAACAAGCCGCTGGCGAAAAAGCCGCACAACTTGTAAAAAACAACATGGTCGTAGGACTCGGCACAGGCTCAACAACCGCATACGCGATAAAAGAACTCGGAAAACGTGTGGCTTCGGGCTTGAAAATACTGGGTGTGCCAACATCGTACCAGTCAGCGTTCTTAGCGACAGAGAACGGCATCCCGCTAACAACGCTTGATGAGCATCCTGTGCTTGATATCGCAATAGACGGGGCTGACCAGGTAGCCAATTTTGCTGCAATCAAAGGTGGCGGCGCGGCGCATACGCGGGAAAAAATCGTAGCGCTTTCGGCTAAGAAGTTTATCGTTGTGGCGGATGAATCCAAAGTCGCCGAAGTCCTGAACCATCCTGTGCCTCTGGAAGTCCTGCCTTTTGCACGAAAGCTGGTGGTAAAACAGGTTGCAAAATTAGGAGGAAAAGCTGTTGTGCGCATGGGAATTAATAAAGACGGTCCTGTTATTTCAGACAACGGGAACTTCATTCTGGATGCTGATTTTGGGGAAATAAATGACCCGGAATTACTGGACAGAGAGCTTTCACAGTGTACAGGCATCGTTGAGCACGGGATATTCACCAAAGGCGTTCTTCGCGCCTTTGCGGTGATTATAACCTAAGAACCGTTTGTCTCATTCCCGAAATCCTTATTCACCAGAGTATCCTTTACCCTCGTTCCCTTTTTTGCAGTAACCTCAGGCCACAACCTGACGCCAGAATGAATCGTAACCCTGTCCTCGATTATTACCCTTGGGCCTATCACCGTGCCAGTCTCAAGTATGCACGAGTCGTATATCCTGGTGGCATTATCAATAACAGCGCCTGAAATAGCACAGTCATCTCCGATATCCACATTATCAAAGATATACGAAGAAAGGATTCTTGAATTGCTGCCTATCGTGCAGTTTGAGCCGATAGAGGTATAGGGGCCAATCAGGACGTTATCACCAATTGAAGTGTTCTCCCCTATTACTATTGGCCCTACAGCCGCTGAGTTTGAACCGAAGGAAACATCGTGTCCGATGTCAATTGGTCCTGTAATTTTTGCATCCTTAATGTCAAGCCTCCCCGAAATCTTGGTTCCAGGCATCTGCTCAAGCATCCACCTGCATGCTTCCCTGTAAGCCTGGGGATTACCTATGTCAGTCCACCTTCCGCGAACAAGATAACCATTTATCAGCTTCCCTTTTTTCATGATATCCGGGAAAAGGTCTTTTGCAAAATCGTATTTTTTATTTGGAATCCATTTCAGGATTTCAGGGTCGCATACGTATATGCCCGTGCTTGCGAGGTTGCTGAAAATCTCGCCGGGTCCAGGTTTTTCAAAGAACCTGTTTATTCTGTTATTGACATCCATATCCGCGATACCGTATTCGCGCGGGTCGTCTATAGGGATAAGACCGATGGTGACAGGCGCATCGTTTTTCTCATGGAAACGAACGAACTCCCGGAGCCCGAGGTCCATCACATGGTCGCCGCCCACTACCATGAAGGGTTCGCCTTCAAAGAGGTCTTCCGCATTTTTCACTCCCCCTGCTGTTCCCAGCTTCTCTTTCTCATGGACGTATTCAACATGCACGCCATACATACTGCCATCACCGAGCGCGGCTTCTATTTCACCGCCAAGATAACCCAGCGTAAGCACGATATCATTGAACCCCTCGATAGCAAGATGTTCAACCAGATGTACCAGCGATGGCTTGTTCAAAAGCGGAATCATCGGTTTTGGCCTGTCAAAAGTCAGGGGACGAAGTCTGGTTCCTTCGCCGCCGCACATGATGCATGTTTTCATTTTAATACCTTGCTTGAAATTGGCATGGCAGTATATAGATATAACGAAATGAAAAACTGAAAGTTCAGGCAGTTTGCTGGCACCAGAAAGGAGCGCAATTACAGGTATGATTATTACTCATGAGTGCCTATAATTCTTTAATATTTCCATGTTTTATATATTCTCTCGTCATCTCTACCAGCCCGCGGTATAATGGGGTAGCAGATTTTTTATGAATATTATCTGCCAACTTATCCACCCATCTTGATAAGTGCTTTTCCAGAAACTCAAGCTGAAGCTCATGGGCTTTTCTTGCTCCAACGGGATCGGTTTCGGATAGTTTATCCTCCTCATCGCAGAGTGCTGACATGAACAGAAGTTCGACGCCAATGTGGTCTGGTACCTCGTATTCCTCATGAAGGAAACCCACCCCGTCATAGAGATTTTTAACTTGCATTGTCGTCTCTCCCCATAATAAACCGTTTTTTTCCAGATACACGGATTCATAGGGGTGCACATATCGTGAGGCTGGGATAAGGAAGAGATTCTCATAGTCCTCTCTTTCAGGCTTAAAATCAGTTTTTTTACCAGGAAATTCCTCAAAGTACTTCATGCCAGTGTTTTTTTTAAAAACTGCCCTGAGCTCCTTCAAATGTGTTTCATTAAAATCCGATAGGGTCTCATCCGGAGGACGAAGGAAAAGCGCTGCCAGGAATCTGAATATATCCCCTCTTGTTCCTGGCGTTTTTTTATTCATCGGTTATGCTTTCTCCACCTTTACTTTCGTGTCATAAAAGGACGCACTTCCGCCAATAGGATCCTGGAGGCACACGGGGCTTCTTCCACCTAAGGCAGGGTCAAGCCTCATAACCGGATTCACAGTGATTCCTGTATTTCGGCGTTTATCACCTTTTAGCACGGTCTTACTCCTTCCATTACCACGACCTTGCCTTTGACACCCTCAGCGTTGGATGGGGAAGTTATTTTTATCATGTCCCCGAACTCGACCCCAAGGTTGATTGCATCTATCCTGTTCATCCAGATATAGTTCTCAGGCAATATCTCATTGAGCCATATATTGGAGATAGTCCTTGACTGTGTATGGAGTATATCCTTAAAAGTTATGAGCTGGAAGGGATACCCTTCATCTTTTATCTCATTACCCATTATGTCATTCACAGGCTCGTATTTTATAAGCCCGTCGTAGTATTTACCAGTCATGCTGTCCTTCGTGAGTGCTACCCTCTCTGCATAGAAATCTACCATCTTGCCAAACGTGTATTTAAGTTGATTACCTGCATACTCGTTGCCAGCATTCTCGAATCTTCCTCCACGATTGAGTACGAAAACGACCTTTCGCCATTTATCCTCGCCGACTATGCCTTTCCAACGCGCGAGGTCATAAACATCTGAAGGTAGATGAGCTCTTGCCCTCTCAAATATTTGCAGTTCTTCATCGCTTGCATCTGGTACAACCTCTCCTTTTTTGTCGCCATAGGCTAAATTGGCGACCTCTCTTAAGTAGAACTCCTCAGGATAATTCAGTGGCTTTGCATCTCCAAAACCATTATCTCCGAATCCTGGAAGCCCCATCGTCTTTGAAACATCTATGAAGAAGTGTTCCAGTTTTTTCATCTCCTTTACAGGCAGTGCCCTCACAGTCGGCTGACATTGTGGTCTCGCCAATAATAATATCACTGGATATCAGGAGGGGTATTTTTTTCGTGTCCTTCAGGACGTCTATCAGGCTTATGCCCCCTGGAACAGAATAAGCCGGTGTTCCTTTATGCAGCATGAGTACTTTTATTGGATATGGGTAGCCATCTGCTGCGCTTGGGATTATCTCCTGCCATACCTGGCTTGAGAGGGGGAACCATGGGCGCTTTGCAGGGAATTGATTGAACAGCGTGGTCTTGTCATACTTATTGCCCTGGCGGTTAAGTGGTATCCCGAAACCTTTCTTCTTCCCGGGATGTATGCTGAGGTCATACACGCTTCCTTCTTTACCTCCCATATCGGCCCATTTTCCACCTCCAACTGCCATTCCGCCTTTCCAGTCAAAGTTCCCGATAAGGACGTTCAGGAGCACAATCGAACGGGTCATGTAGTAGCCGCTCGTATGCTGACATGCTCCCCTGTAGGAATCAGCGGTGGCTTTTTTGCCATGGCTTACGAACTCACGCGAGAGGTTCACAATCGTTTCGACATTCAAACCGCAAAGATCTGCCCAGTCCTGCATGCTTTTTTCCATTACCTTTTCTTTCATCAGCAGGAAAGGAGTTTTGACATTAACGACTTTAGTTGACTTGGGGGTCAAATCCTTTATTGTGGTCTCTACTTCAAGGTCTGCACTATCCACAGCGTCGTGAGTTGCAGGCTTGCCGTCTTTTATTACCACGAACTGCTCCTTTTTGCCAATGCCGACCTCATCCGCTCTGAGAAGTCCCGCAGGTCTTCCGTCCTCTATCTTGATAAGGTAAGCGGCATTTGTCCATGTAGGCTCGCCGACCTTCTTGGCCGTCTCTTTGTTCGTGAGTTTGAGGTATCTTTCATCATATCTCTTGTTCTCGATTATCCAGCGGGTCATGCCCATTGCCAGAGCCGCATCTCCCCCTGGTTTTACAGGCACCCAGATATCGGACTTTGCGCCTGTGTTTGATAGCCTCGGGTCTATGCTTGCCATCTTCATCC
>JAPZAN010000085.1 GCA_027460605.1 Candidatus Methanoperedens sp. | reverse complement strand
TCCCTCGCACTTTTCTTGCCTTTTTTAACAAAAGTGTTGAGGTAGTCTATTTCTTCATCAGGGAGTGTTATTTTCTCCATGTAAGAGAAATGAGAGTATAGGTTTATAAATATTGTCTAATAATTAAATTGTCATGACATTAGATCTTAAATTACTGCGAAAAACGTTAAGAAAACTTTTACAAATAATAAAACCCATTAAAATTTGTAAATGAAAAGGGGAAAATGATTACGCGCTAACCAGCATTACTTCATTTTTCCCGCCTAATGCATCTTTATTGTTATCGTTAAATGCCTCATATATCGATTGTGCCGCTTCTTCATGGGATAAAGCTCCTGAAAACAGCATGTATATAGATGCCGGATACTCCAATAATTTGCTTATTTTCAGGGGAGTTTTGTTATTTGCCAGAAATATAGCTATGAGATTGGCATAAAAACTATTGATTTCAGGATCTATTCCTGTAACTTCATTAAGCGGTGGAAGATTACATGTCCTGTTTGTTAAAAGCCACCTGAACATTGTAAGCGGGATTGTTACGCCGTATATCCTGTTGCGTGTCTGTTCCATGGCATGGTTCTTTTCTTTAAAAAGGTCCTTTGCCGTTTCAAGGCTTCCCATGTTTTCGGTAACAAAGCCTGTGAAATCTATTATGTCTCTCATTGCCGCAGAAAGGTTACCCTGATGTTTTTTAAGCAGCGGGTCAAGCATTTTCAAATGTGCGTCACTTATAGATACATTTTTTCTTAGCATATTTCCACCTTTTTATATTTGATATCATGAGGTCGATGAGGTTGTGGAAGTATTGCTATCTGAAGTCCATTTCCTCATCACATCATCATGATTATAAGCATCATAATACACTATACTATTTAAAACTTTCTCATTTTTTTGGGAAAAATATATATGTAAGTTTCTACAACCAATATACAAATATAAGGTGGAATTATGTGTTGTAGTCAAAAAATGGCAGGTTATGTACTGTACGCAATAGGAATAATTGGCGGTGTGGAAGGCGCAACGGTAAGGAATGCATACAGTATTCCCATAAGCGTGATAGCCTTAATCGTGATAGTAGCTGGAAGCTATTTGATCGACAAGAAGTAATAATTTGAAAAACCGTTTATTTTTTTCAAGACAAGTTTGATTGCGTAATACACAAACTTGTGAATTTTTTCCAATAATTTAATTACTCTCCCCGACCATCAGAATAGGGTGATACTTATGAGCGATTTAAAAGACCTTTTGGAACGATTATCCAATGCCCACGGCGTTTCGGGATATGAAGGAAGCGTCAGGCAGATTATTGAAGATGAAGTGAGACCTTATGTAGATGAGATAAAAACCGATAAAATGGGGAATCTCATTACCACAAAGAACGGCGGTTCTCCTACAGTCATGCTCGCCGCGCATATGGACGAGATCGGGCTTATGGTGAAATACGTTGATGACAAGGGTTTTGCACGGTTCACAAAAACCGGCGGATGGTTTGACCAGACGCTTCTTAACCAGAGGATGATTTTGCACACTGAGAACGGGAAGATTTACGGTGTGCTCGGTTCAAAACCCCCTCATGCCATCAAAGAGGAGGATAAGAACAAAGTGATTAAAGCCGAGGATATGTTCATAGATTTCGGCGCAACGAGCAAGGAAGATGCAGACAGGCTTGGCGTGAAAGCGGGGACGCCCGTGACCTCAGACACGGCGTTCAAATCACTCGGAAATGATAAGGTAACAGGCAAGGCTTTTGACAACCGGGCAGGATGTGTAATGCTTATTGAAGCCCTGCGGCAGATGAAAGACGTCAAAGCAACAGTACACGCGGTTTTTACGGTTCAGGAAGAGGTTGGATTAAAGGGAGCGAAAACCTCGGCTTTCGGATTGAATCCTGATGTTGCGCTTGCCACCGATGTTACCATTACGGGCGACCATCCCGGTATTGAGAAAAAAGATTCAGCCATCGAGATGGGAAAAGGACCTTCTGTTACCGTAAGCGATGCCGATGGGCGCGGAATAATAGTCCCGGAGCCGGTATTGAAATGGTTAAAAGAAGCCGCCGAATCAAACGGCATCCCCTACCAGCTTGAGGTTGGAAGCGGCGGGACAACGGATGCATCGGCGATACACCTCACCAAAGAAGGCATCCCGACAGGCGTCTTAAGCATGCCAACGCGGTATATCCACACGCCCGTTTCCGTACTGAGCATGTCTGACCTTGAAAAGAGCGCAGAATTAATCGCACGTGCAGTTGAAATTGTGGATAGGTTTTTCTAATAGGAAGCGTATTTTAAAAGCTCACAATGAATCCGGTGATACAATGAACAGAAGGGATTGCTTTATTTAACGATATAAAAATACTGGACACCACTCTCAGGGACGGCGAACAGACACCCGGAGTATCACTCACTACTGAAAACAAGCTTCTGATAGCAAAGAAGCTTGACGGTCTGGGTGTAGATATTATAGAAGCGGGTTCTGCCATTACTTCGGAGGGTGAGCGGGAAGCTATTAAAAAAATAGCGGGCGAAGGTTTGAATGCCGAGATATGCAGCTACTGCCGTATCCGGAAGGAAGATATCGACAGCGCTCTTGCCTGCGATGTGGATTCCATCCATCTTGTAGTACCTGTATCCGACCTCCATATCCAGCAAAAATTAAAAAAAGACCGCGAAACCGTTCGCACACTTGCGGTTGAAATGACAGAGTATGCAAAATCGCACGGGTTAATCGTGGAATTAAGCGGTGAAGATGCATCCCGTGCTGACCTTGATTATCTCAAATCAGTATATAACGCCGGAATCGATGCAGGCGCGGACAGGCTGTGTTTCTGCGATACGGTAGGGATTCTCCTTCCTGAAAGAACGTACGAGATTTTTAGCGACCTGTCACAGCTTCGCGCTCCAATCAGTGTCCACTGCCACAATGATTTCGGGATGGCTACCGCAAACACGGTTTCAGCGCTGCGGGCAGGCGCGCGTGAAGCGCATGTTACCATTAATGGCATCGGGGAGCGCGCAGGAAACACCTCGCTTGAAGAAGTGGTCATGGTGCTTTATTCCTTATATAAGCAAAAAACAAAAATCGATATAAAAGGTTTATACACCACCTCACGGCTGGTAAGCAGGTTAAGCGGAATCCCGGTAGCGCCAAACAAGGCAATAGTTGGCGGGAACGCTTTCACGCATGAGGCAGGCATCCACGTTCACGGGCTACTTGCGAATACCGCGACCTACGAACCCATCACGCCGGAACTTGTGGGAAGAGAGCGGAGGATAGTGCTCGGTAAGCATGCAGGCAGGACCTCGGTTGTGCTTGCGTTAAAGGAGTTTGGACTTTCTGCAAGTGAAAAGCAGATAGATGATATAGTCATACGGATGAAAGAACTCGGCGACAAAGGAAAACGCGTAACCGATGCAGACCTACAGACCATTGCAGAGACTGTGCTTGGGATTTACCAGGAAGCCAAGATCAAACTTGAGGAACTCACTGTCGTAGCGGGAAATACTGTGATGCCCACCGCCTCTATAAGGCTGAAAGTCAATGGAAGCCATGTTGTTGAAGCAGGCGTGGGTACAGGACCGGTTGACGCTGCCATCAATGCGTTGAAAAAGGCTTTATCCGGCGTAGCCGACATCCACCTTGATGAGTATCATGTGGATGCAATAACGGGCGGGACAGATGCTCTCGTTGAGGTGTGGGTAAAGCTCAGTAAGGGCGGCAGGACTATCACAGCCCGCGGCGCGCGCACTGATATTATAATGGCGTCTGTAGAAGCTGTGCTTGAAGGCATAAACAGGCTGATACAGCAGGAACAGAAGAAAAGTTAGGAAATATTTATAAAACATTACTATGTAATAATGGTGAATCATGAAAAACTTTGAGAAAGGTTTATCAAAAACCGTTGCGCCGCTTTACTTCGCAGACACGTATGGCTTTGCCATACGTGGATACCGCATAAAGCGAGGTGTCGCTTTTCAAACGAGGGGTATGCAAAGCATACCCCAACACGCCCTCCCGATGCGTGACTCGGGACGTCATAAAGGGGCGTAACCCTTTATGACAAAACAAAAAATGCCAGGTGCAAGAGCGGTCATAGAATCACTTTACTGTGAGGATGTCGAGGTATTATTCGGCTATCCCGGCGGACAGGTACTGCCCCTGTACGATGAACTCTATGACGCAGACATAAGGCACATACTTGTAAGGCATGAGCAGGCAGCTGCGCATGCAGCCGATGGATTCGCAAGAGCCACTGGGAAAGTTGGCGTATGCCTTGCAACTTCCGGGCCGGGCGCGACAAACCTCGTCACAGGTATCGCCACTGCTTATATGGATTCTGTACCAATAGTTGCAATAACCGGGCAGGTGCCGCGCTCGCTCATTGGTAACGATGCGTTCCAGGAAGCCAATATCACGGGTATAACCCTCCCGATTACGAAGCATAATTACCTTGTGCAGGATACCAAAGACATCCCCAGGATATTCAAGGAAGCATTCTATATCGCCAGGACGGGCAGACCCGGGCCGGTGCTTATCGATATACCCAAAGATACCCAGATTGAGGTAATCGATTTCGAATACCCGGAAAAAATAGAACTGCGGGGATACAAACCCACTTATGCCGGGAACGAACAGCAGGTCAAAAAAGCAGCCTCGCTTATCCTCAAAGCTGAAAAGCCTATATTTTATGTCGGGGGAGGCATCATATTTTCAAACGCGACCGAAGAGCTGCGCGCCCTCGCCGAGGGCATAATGGCGCCGGTCACGACAACTCTCATGGGAATGAGCGCGTTCCCGTCAGCCCATTCTCTCTCGGTAGGAATGCTGGGCATGCACGGAACAAGGTACGCCAACTATGCAGTCCAGGAATCCGATTTGATAATAGCGGTCGGAGTGCGCTTTGATGACCGCGTTACAGGCAAGATTTCAGCGTTTGCCCCCAACGCAAAAATAATCCATATAGATATTGACCCTGCTGAGATAGGTAAAAATGTCCGCGTTGATGTTCCGATAGTCGGGGATGCGAAGAATGTATTGAAAACCTTGCTTAAATATGTGAAACTGGAACAGGTCAAAACCGATGCATGGAATAAGAAGATAGCGGCATGGAAAAAAGAATTTCCTCTTACTTACAAGAAGGACAAACTCCTGCGCCCGCAATTCGTAGTTGAACAGATAAGCGAGATATGCCCTGATGCGATCGTAGTCACCGAAGTCGGGCAGAACCAGATGTGGGCAGCACAGTTCTTCAATTTCAGGAATCCGCGCACCTTCATCTCAAGCGGCGGCCTTGGCACCATGGGATACGGATTCCCTGCTGCGATGGGAGCAAAAGTAGGAAAACCCGAATCCACGGTCATAGACATTGCAGGAGACGGTTCGTTCCAGATGAATTCACAGGAGCTGGCCACGGTTGTCCAGAACGATATTCCTGTAATCGTAGCGATATTGAACAACGGGTTCCTCGGCATGGTGAGGCAGTGGCAGGAATTGTTCTTTAACAGGCGCTATTCACAGACATGTCTTGAGAGCAGCGTTGATTTCGTGAAACTGGCAGAAGCCTACGGTGCGCTGGGGCTGCGCGCGACAAAGAAGAACGATGTGAAAGATGTTATAGAGGAAGCCGTGAAATCCGGGCGCCCGACGGTAATTGATTTTGTGGTAGAAAAGGAAGAGAACGTTTCTCCGATGGTTCCTGCCGGCGCTGCTATTAATGAAATACTGGATCTGGAGTGAAATTAAATGAAACATACACTTGCCATACTTGTTGAAAACAAGCCGGGCGTACTGACGAGGGTTGCCGGATTATTCTCAAGGCGCGGATTTAACATCGAAAGCCTGGCTGTCGGGGTGACCGAGAATGCCGACACTTCGCGCATAACAATCGTTGTCAGCGGCGATGACCATGTCCTTGAGCAGGTGGAAAAACAGCTTAACAAGCTTATCGATGTAATCAGGGTCAGCGATATCCCGCCGGATGAATCTGTAAGCAGGGAGCTTGCGCTGATAAAAGTCGGCGTGGATTCAACCACACGCGCGGAAGTGATGCAGATAGTGGACGTGTTCAGGGCTAAGATAGTTGATGTCGGCATAAAATCGCTCGTAATCGAGGTCACGGGCGACGAGGGAAAGATAAATGCCATGGAGCAGTTGCTGCGCCATTTCGGGATAAAAGAGATGGTGAGAACCGGCAAGATTGCTATGAACCGCGGCGCGAAGGTTGTGCAGGTGGAGAAGAGATAATTTTTAGTGTCAGTTAGACCGGCCACAAACTGCCGGAATTTCGAGGCATGGTGCATGAGAGTGTTCTATCGCTGTACTCTATGATAACCTTCGCATATCAACGAAAAAGAAAAAATTGGAAGTTGCGGAGAAATTTACCGGAATAAAATCGAAAGAGTTAATTATTCAAAAATTGCCTTGCGCGCCATGAAAAATTTCAAGGCGGGCGAGGATGCGGTTTCGCCGGTTATCGGTGTGGTTCTGATGGTGGGGATGACTGTGATTATGATTTCAGCCGTGGCCGTATCTGTATTTGCGTTCTCGGTTCCTGAGAGCGCGCCGCATGCTAAGATTGTGGTGGTGGAGGCGAGGGGGGATATGGATGATAGTGATGGTCTGCATGAGAATAAAATAGTGTTAAAACATAAAGGCGGTGATGCCTTAGATGAGAACAATACAAAAATTATCATCACAGGAAAAGGATGTGCATATACTGGAACTATGGAAACATCATGTTTTCTGGGGAATATGCGAGCTACTTATAGCGATTTGGCTGGGGAGAATTATATCCTTGAGTACGATGGTGAGATCGTTGAAGGAACTTCATGGGATGCAGGTGAAACTATAACACTCTATGGGTCTGATGGAATACATCCATTCGGTAATCGACACAATAATGCCGATTGTAAATGGAAAATAGATGCAGGCTCTACAGTTTTAGTGACAATAATAGACACCGTTACAAATCAAGTAATAGCAACTTCAAGGGTTACTGTAAAACACCCATAACCGGTTCAAACCCTCGCCGTATCCTCGCTTCCGCACTGCGGGCACGGTACCGGGATGAAGTTCGGGTCTGCTTCGAATTCAAAGCTGCAAACCATGCATCTGAAGAATACGGCAGATTGGTTTAACTCTTCCATATAATATATTAATTGTTATAATTTAATATAAATCTTTCGTTGTCTGCAAAAAGCAGGGGTTTGGTGATAATCCCGTCAAGATGAATCCCGGCTATTACATCCCCGCCAAAAGTGCTGTTATCCCCGAGAGCTATATGCACCGTCCCTCCCACCTTTTCATCCTCAAGGACATTCCCGATAAGCCGCGCTTCTGGGTTTATTCCTATACCGAATTCAGCGATGTTGCGCGCTTTTTCTCCTACCCTGTCAAGAATGGCTTTCAGCTTCTCAGAATGTTTACCTTTGATATCAGTCACATACCTGTTCCTGACTGTGAATTCAAGGGTAGAATCCAGCAGCCCAAGCCCGCTCATGGAACCGTCAACCACGAAAACACCGTTTGCATCCTTTGGCGCGATATACAGCTCGCCGGCAGGAAGATTGGTGCTGCGCCCTTTTTCATGGCAGAGCCCGGTATCCTTATACCATTTACATCCTTCAAGGTCAAATGTGATATCCGTGCCTGAATCCGTAATAACCCTGATATTTTTTACATTCTCAAGCCGATTATACAATCCAATAGCGATTTCATTGACCTTAGTATAATCAGCGGTCATCCCGCCTGAATTCATCATTTTCTCTGTGATTCCAGGCATGGAAGCAATTCGCGCACCTTTTTTGCAGGCATTTATTTTTGCCTGCGTATGGGTAAGTGAAAAAGTAGTCGGGGCGACCACAACATCTGCATTCTTCATTGCTTCAGCTATCACAGGAGGAAGCTCTTCCCCGTGGCGTGTTCTCGGAAGCATGGTCATAATCATTACCTCACATCCAAGATTACGAGCAGCTTCGAATAAACTCTCACCGATGGACATTGGAGTGGAAGTGTCCACCACGATAAGAACGCTTTCCCCGCGTTTTACTCCCAGGCATTCCATGACCTTGTGTGCGCCTTGAGTTGTCATCTTAAACTTTTCTCGGGTCTTTAATTTCGCCGTACAGCGCGCTTGCAGCCGCAGTTGCCGGCGATGACAGGTAAACGTATGCATCCGGGCTTCCCTGCCTGCCCTTGAAATTGCGGTTTGACGTGGAGAGCCCGACTTCGCCCTTGCCGAGGAGTCCGAAGGACCCGCCCATGCACGGTCCGCAGCATGGTGATTCCACGATTGCCCCGGCTTCCATGAACTGCTCGACATATCCTGCGTGAAGCACTTTCATATATTCAGTATGCGATGCAGGTATTATCAGGAGACGCACGCCTTTAGCCACTTTTTCACCTTTCATTATTTTGGCGACGATTTCAAAGTCTTCAAACCGCCCGTTGGTGCATGAGCCCACGAACACCTGGTCTATCTTTGTTCCTTCCACCTCTTCAACAGATTTCACATTATCCACGTTGTGCGGGCACGCTACCTGCGGCGGGAGGTCGCTTACATCGTATTGTTTAATCTCGGCGAACTCTGCGTCTTCATCGCTCTTCCACTTGGGGTCAAGTTTGAAATCGGGTATCCTTTCTTTCAGGTATTTCTCAGTTGTTTTATCAGCTTCTACGATACCTGCTTTTCCACCCATTTCGATTGCCATGTTGCACATGCTCATCCTTCCTGAGATATCCATGTTTCTAACTGTGGAGCCACAGAATTCTGCTGTCCTGTATCTTGCTCCTTCCACTCCGACATCGCCTATGAGGTGGAGGATGACATCCTTGGGATAAACGCATCTTGGCAGCTTTCCTTCAACTTCAAACTTCATGGTTTCAGGCACCCTGAACCACAGTTTTCCTGTGGCAAAAACAAACGCCATATCGGTGCTGCCTATTCCTGTTGAGAAAGCGCCGAGCGCGCCGTATGCGCATGTGTGCGAATCAGAGCCGACGATGAGGTCACCGGGTCTTACGTGCCCTTTTTCGGGCATCACCTGGTGGCACACGCCTTCAAAAACATCGTAATTCAGGATGCCCTGTTCTTTTGCGAACTGGCGCAGGAAAATATGGTTGGCTGCGGCATTTAACGAATCGGCGGGCACCTGGTGGTCAAAAAGAATAACAATCCTGCCCGGGTCCCATACTTTCTGTCTAATCTTTCCTTTTACTATTTCACGGAACCCTTCGACTGCAAGCGGACCCGTGATATCATGGGTCATGGCGCAATCTATATTCGCGAGGACGAAATCTCCCGCTTTTACTTTTTTGCCGCATGCTTTGCTGAAAATCTTTTCCGAGATTGTTTGTGCCATGAAGCCTTATTGATAGCGTGGAATTATTTAATCTTTTGGAGATTAGAGCGCTAATAGAAAAACAGATGATAACATTTTTAAGCAATCTGACATATCATTTCCAATTAAATATGGTGATTCAATGACAGTTGAGATTAAAGCTCCTGAAAAAATAAAGAAAGGCGAGGTTCTGGAAGGGACTGTAATAATAACTCTTGACAAAGATGTAAAATTCCGTGATGTCATAATTTCATTTGACAATACAATCACTTATCCCAATCCCTGCAAGAAAAATTTTTCAGGCTGGAACCTGGTTTCAGTATCACAACAATACCTGGATAAAGGCGGAAGGCTTCGAAATGCGATGATTCCATTTGAATTCAGTATTCCCAGAGAAGCTCCGCCTTCATACAAAGGAGAATACATTGAAAGCACCTGGCAGGTAAATGTTAAAATCGATATACCCTTGTCATTCGATATTCATGCAGAGAAATATGTGGAGGTTGAACGTTGAACATTCTTGAGCCCGGCGGAACCCTTGATATTGACTTGATAAAAAATTCCTTTATGCTGGGTGAAATGGTTAAAGGCAGGGTGAGGCTTATTCTTGACAAACCTGTCAAAGCAAGGCAGTTCCTGATTTCATTGACAGGACAAGAATGGGTTGATGTAAGCTGTGGAAGTGATGAAATCGAACTATCAGGCGGGGGAGTGTATGATTTTGTGGAGAAGGATTTTGAATTCAAAATACCGGAAAATGCGCCCCCAACGATAGAAGGAGCGGGAGCCGGATTACGGTGGTTCGTTCATGCAAAGCTGGATCTACCGATAGGGCGGGATAAAAATGCAAGAAGGGAATTGTTTGTGTATTAGGCTGTACTATTTTCTTTTTACTGGCATATTCTTTATATAAACCCGAATCAGTAGAGTAACCGATGTTAAGAACACGCCTGCGGGATTTTATAATCACACACGATGACTGGATATTTGCAGTTGCGGATTATTGCCATGAAGGCGGCATCCGTTCAATCCTCCGGTATGTACCCGACCCTGAAGGTAAAAGGGGCGCAGATAAAAAATACCGCAAACTTGATTTTGATGATGCGTTCGTGTTTATGAAAAAAGAACGCCCTGAATGGGTGAGCGATGTCCATATCGTTCCATGGGATTCGGTTAAGCAGATACTTGCGCCGAATGAGAGGCTGCCTTCGTTAGTGAAGAAAAACAGTAAAGTGAGGGCTATAGTTAACACACTAAAAGCTATCCCGCTTGATAAAATGGGAGTGACGGGCTCGCTCCTTGCAGGACTTGAAAACGAGTCGTCGGATATTGATTTCATTGTGTATGGAAGTTCATGGTTCAAAGCGCGGGATATTATTGCACGGGCAAAAATGGAAAAAAATCCCATCACAGAAATAAGCGATGAGATGTGGCATGAAATTTACAGGAAGCGCAAGCCTGAGCTGCCTTTTGATGAATTCCTCAGGCATGAGCTTAGAAAAGGGAACAGGGGCATGGTTGGCGGCACGTATTTTGACCTCCTTTATGTGAGGGACTGGGAGGATATCGCACCCTGCCTGCGGGGGCGGGATACCGGCATCGAGACCATAGAAGCTACGGTTACAAATGCCGATTTTTCATTTGACAGCCCGGCGATATACAAAATAGACCATCCCGAAATAAGTTATGTGCTGTCCTATACCCATACGTATGCAGGACAGGCGCTGGTTGGTGAGCGGATAGAAGCGCGGGGTGTTGTGGAGGTTGTGGGGAGCATGAAGCGGCTTGTGGTCGGGACGACGCGGGAACCTAAAGGGGAATGGATACGGTCACTGACGCTGCTGGAATCTTAAATCAAATATTTCTGGCCTTCTCACCGCTTGCCTCGGCAAACTCCCGGAGCAACTGTTTTTGCCTGTCATTTAACTTTGTCGGGACATCGACCTTTATTTTAACAAGCTGGTCGCCTTTTCCTGAAATATGAAGGCTCGGGAATCCTTTACCGCGCAGTCGGAATACATTCCCGTTCTGTGTGCCCGCCGGAATCTTCATTTTTGCCTTGCCGTCAAGCGTTGGCACTATAATCTCATCACCAAGCGCAGCCTGTGTGAATGTGATGGTTGCTTCCATTAATATATCATCGTCATGGCGTGAGAAAATATCATGAGACCGAAGGTCCGCCTTTTCCCCCCGCCTCGCCTTCGCCTGGCACCCGGAGCCTTGAACCTGTATCAACGCCGGGCGGGATTTTCACTTCCAGCTTGCGGCGTCCCTGTACTGTTCCCGAACCATGGCATGTGGTGCATGGGGCATCGATTATCTTTCCGATTCCCCGGCATGTCCCGCATGTAGAGGTGGTCATGAATCTGCCAAAAGGCGTGTTCTGTGTCCTGCTCACCTGCCCGGTGCCGCGGCACGAAGGACATGTTTTGGGTGATGTTCCGGGTCTTGCCCCGCTTCCATGGCATACATTGCATGTCTCAATTCTTGGGATTTCAAGATCCACAGTTTTCCCGGAGGCCGCTTCTTCAAAATCTATGGGCAATTCATAAAGGATATCAGACCCGCGCCTCGGTCCTTCACGCCTTTCACCGCCACCGAAAAAGACATCAAAAATGCTCCCGCCCCTTCCAAAACCGCCAACACCGAAATCCCTTAAAATATCTTCAATATCCGGAGCCGCACCCCTGAAAATATCTTCCTGCGAGTACCTCATATCTATGCCTGCATGACCATACTGGTCGTACTGCTGGCGCTTGGTCTGGTCTTCCAGTACGGCATAGGCTTCTGATATTTCCTTGAATTTCTCCTCCGCGTCCGGGGCTTTGTTCCTGTCCGGATGGTACTGCATCGCAAGTTTGCGGTACGCTGTCTTTATGTCATCTGCTGATGCTTTTTTATCCACGCCGAGAATTTCGTAGTAGTCGCGTTTAGTAGCCATGATTTGCGGTTATAATGACCTTGAATGTAAAAAAGATATGTCCTGTTTAAAAAGTGAAAATGGGGGTATGGATACCCCATTGATTTTTTAAGAATGCAGATTACTTCTTATCGTCATCAACTACCTTATATTCCGCATCCGTTACTTTCTCGTCTTTCTTTTCATCCTTTGGTGCTTCCTGCTGTCCTTTCTGCTCAGTCTGCTGCTGTGCCTGCTGTTGATATAATATGGTGCTTATCGCATGCATTTCCTTGGTGAGTTCTTCGATTGCGGATTTTATCCTGCCCACATCTTCACTCTTCATAGCTTCCTTTGCTGCCTCAACCGCCTTTTCGACTTTGGCTTTCTGGTCGCCGCTGACTTTATCCCCGAGCTCCTTCAGGGTCTTCTCGGTTGTATATACCAGGGTATCGGCCTGGTTCAAAACTTCGACCTTTTCTTTCCTCGTCCTGTCTTCCTCGGCATATTTCTCCGCGTCTTTAATCTTCCTGTCGATTTCATCAGAAGCCATCTTCAGAGGCGCGGTAATGGTCATCTTCTGCTCCTTGCCTGTTCCCATGTCTTTTGCGGTTACATGGAGTATTCCATTCGCGTCTATGTCAAAAGTGACTTCTATCTGCGGAATCCCGCGCGGCGCAGGCGGTATGCCCACGAGGTTGAACCTGCCCAGCGTCACGTTATCGTATGACATCGCCCTCTCGCCCTGGAGCACATGTATTTCCACGGTGGTCTGGCTATCCGCAGCAGTCGAGAATATCTGGCTTTTTCTTGTGGGTATTGTGGTGTTCCTGTCTATGAGCTTTGTCATGACATGCCCCAGCGTCTCGATACCGAGGGTGAGCGGTGTAACATCAAGCAGCAAAATATCTTTAACTTCACCTGCAAGTACGCCAGCCTGTATAGCTGCCCCCATAGCCACGCATTCCATCGGGTCAACGCCCCCTTCCACTTTTTTGCCCACCATGTCCTCAACGAATTTTTGTACTATGGGCATCCGGGTTGGTCCGCCAACCAGGATTACCCTCTTAATGCCATCAGGTGTTAATTTTGCATCCTTTAATGCCGTCTCCACAGGCGTTTTGCATCGGTCGATTACCGGCCTTATGACTTCTTCGAGTTTAGACCGTGTGAGGGTCATTGTCAGGTGTTTCGGGCCGCTGACATCTGCTGTTATGAAAGGCTGGTTGATCTCTGTGGTGAGGGTTGTGGAAAGCTCGATTTTTGCCTTCTCCGCAGCATC
>JAPZAN010000084.1 GCA_027460605.1 Candidatus Methanoperedens sp. | reverse complement strand
ACGTATCTCCAGTTCGTTTCCAGGAACTTTTTATTAAGAAAAACCCTGGCCTTAAGTATATCCATATCGATATTTCTCCATTTTATCCATATCCGGACTACAAAATAGAACCCGATAAGAGCAAGTATTACAGAACTGCTCGTAAGTATCATATTTAAGAAGAAATAAGCCATTGGTTGTTCCTCCAGCGATAATTTATTTTAATGAGCATAAATCTTGTTGTCTTTGCTTCGAAAAGTTTATAGTCGGCGGAAGCCCTATTAACTCAGGGTGAAATTATGACAAATATCAGAGAGATAGATGTTACAAAAACGATAGTTAATGAATTCCTGGATGATTTCTTACAGAATATTCTTGACAGTGATGTTGTTGTTGTTGGCTCAGGACCCTGCGGTGTCGCGGCTGCAAAATACTGTGCAGAGAAAGGTCTTAAGACCGTCATGATAGAAAGAAACATCTACGGCGGTGGAGGTATGTGGCAGGGTGGCTATCTTATGCCTAAAAACACTGTCGGCGCTCCGGCTAACAAGATACTCGAAGAGTGCGGCGTAAATCTCAAAGACGCCGGAAATGGACTTTACGTTTGCGATTCTTTTGAGATGGTCTCAAAGATGCTGGCAAGCGCATGTGATGCAGGTGTGAAATTGCTTAACTCTACGAATGTTGATGATATTATTCTTAAAGAAGACCATGTTGAAGGTGTAGTTATCCAGTGGTTCCCTGCAAAACAGATGCCGCCGTTTATGACATGCATGGACCCGATAGCGATAAGGTCAAAAGTAGTAATTGATGCCACGGGACATGACTCTGTACTTGTCAAGCGCCTGAGCGAGCAGAGGTCTGGAATCCCAGTTCCGAAAGGCTGTGGCTCCCTCTGGGTGGACGAAGCCGAGAAACAGACTGTTGAGCTTACCCACGAGATATACCCAGGACTTATTGTGGCTGGCATGTCTGCAACTTCAACATACGGTGCGCCGCGCATGGGACCGATATTTGGCGGCATGCTCCTTGCCGGGCAGAAAGCGGCAGAGCTTGCTTACGATAAAATCATGGGCGTCAAAGTGAAAGGCGTGGGCAAAGGCATAAAAATCAGCCACCGTGCGCCCGATGTCCTTGTGACAGAATAATTTTAGCTCAATAACTTTGGGCGAGAGCCCAAACTTTTTTTATTTTTTATTAACCGCTTTCTTTTTATAGTGCAAAAACCAATTGTTATTTGTGGAGGTATAATATGCAATATGGAATGATGGACTATGGATACGGCATGATGGGCGGCAGCTGGTGGATTGTAATTATTGGATTTATATTCTGGATACTGGTGCTCATCGGGATTGTGCTGCTAATTAAGTATCTGTGGGAACACGGCGGCTCTAAAGCAGGGCATGAATCCGCACTTGAAATCCTGAAAACAAGATATGCAAAAGGGGAAATAAGCAAAGAAGAATTCGAAGAGAAAAAGAAAGACGTTGTATGAAAAACCTAAAAATAGCAATAGTTCTTATTGCAGTGGGAGTGATGGGTCTTTTTGCGGTAAACTTCTATTCGCAGTCTTACAGCAGGTTCGCTATAAGCTCATCAGATTTTCAAAGCAACGGGGAACGGATTTATTTCACTGCTACTTCAAATTCAGGTAAACCAATAATTTCATCGATAGGAGCAATGACAATGCGCGGCGGGATGATGAGCTGCGCAGCCTGCCACGGGGCTGATGGAAAAGGAGGGCAGGGGCGAATGATGATGTGGACGTTCAATGCTTCTGATATCAGGTATTCCTCGCTGACATCGGGTATCGAGGGTGAAAAACCGTACACGGACGAGCTTATAAAAAGAGCGATAACAGAGGGTCTTGATTCAGAAGGAAAGAGGCTTGAGCCGCCAATGCCTGTGTGGCAGATGTCAGATGAAGACCAAAACGACCTCTTGGAATATCTGAAAACTTTAAAATAAAAATGAATTAAAAACAATTAACATGTGACTACATCAGGCATTCTTTTTCTGGCTAAATTCACTTCACCGCCTGCCGCAATGCCTCCATAGAAGGCGGCGCTCCAACAAAAGCTCGCTTGCCGTTAATGAATACAGTGGGAACCGCCTGCACGCCATACAGCGCAGCCTTAGCATAACCCTGCGGCGTGGCTGTTGATTGCTCCACAACCTGTATGCCTGGCTTTTCCATCGCAAGCTGCCTTGCCATTTCAAGCGCCCTCGGGCAGTGGGGGCACGTCGGGGAGGTGAACACTTCTATGACGGCAGGCGGTTTAGGGGTCAGGATATCCTGCCTGCGTTTCATAAGTTCTTCAAGTTTCTTCTTTTTTATCCGGGCAAGTTCATCGTCTTCTGGCATCTTATCCCTTTCTTTTAATAAGCGAAATTCCCATAATAAAGCTTATCAAACTTGCAGGTATGCCAAAAACAACCGAAAGCGCGAAGGCCATTCCTCCAAGAAGTAAAGCCACAATCGACGGCGAACTCAAAACAAGGAAAAGCATTGTAACGGGAAAAATGAGAAATTCCGCACCGAGCCCTATGAATGTCCAGCCCAGTATTTTTTTAATATCGGGAAGACGGTTCAATCTCCGTGAAACAAGAGGGAGGACTACCAATAAGCAAAAAAAGAAAATAAAAAGCGAGTAGCTCCTTTGAATCCCCAAAGAAAAATGAGATGCCATAGGCAGTGCCGCAATGACCAGAATAACAACTATGCCCATCGCGAGGACGAAACCGCAGGCTACGGAGATGATTGTTTTTTTGTTAATGTTCAATTTAATCTTTCCTTATATGCACATCCATCTGGTTAAAGGGTATCTCTATACCTTCTTTCTTGAATCTGGCAAACATCTCCCTGAAAATCGAATCAAGTACAGGATGCCTGTCATCATAATGCCTTATCCAGACGAGAAGTTCAAAATTCTGTGAGGAAGTTGCATATTCAGTAAAGCGGACAAATGGTTTTGGGTTTTTCATGACATGCGGTGTTTTCGCTGCTATATCAAGCAGCAGTTCATCCACTTTTTTCGGGTCTGTGCCGTAAGCAACGCTTATCGGTATTTTCACCCTCATGGTTGTATCCGGGTCAGCATAATTGATTATCTTCTCATTAATCACCCTGGAATTAGGGATGGTGATAATCATATTATCCAGCGTTCTTATCCTCGTATACCTGGGTTTAATCTCATATACATCACCATAAACCCCGCTGAGTTCAATCCTGTCGCCGACCTTATATAGCTGGTCAAGGGTGATTGTCACTCCCCCGAACACGTTTGAAAGCAGGTTCTGGGCTGCCAGGGCGATCGCAAGACCCGCAATGCCCGTAACGGTGATAAGAGGCGTTATCGGGTATCCGACAGCGTCAAGGGCCATCATGATGCCGATAAACCAGATTACGTACATTGCCGACATATCGGCGAGGGCAACAAGCCTGTCATCCAGATGACCTTCAGCCCGGGCAGCATATTCATAACCGTACTCCCTGATTATCCTTTTAGCAAGCGAAGCGACTATCCACGTCCCGAAAATAGTAAGAATAAAGTGCCTGTACCTGTATCCTTCATCAAAACGATTTATCATATCCCCTAAATACGGCGTTTGATGGATCGCATAATAAATGCCTATTACAATGACCAGGATATACAGGGGTCTCCCGAGGTCTAAAATATCTTTCTATAAGACAGAATTGCGGTTCACATATCACAAATTACTTATACATTATCATCGCTCTTTGAGCGGTAGCGTGATAATATGAAAAAATTCGTAATTCTTTTACTTGCAGCCCTGATATTACTCAGCGGCTGCGTTGGTCAGAAAGCAGTGAAAACCGGGGATAATATTTCTGTTGATTATACAGGAAGTCTTGAAAATGGGAAAGTTTTTGATACGTCCATTGAGAAAGTGGCAATAGTAAATAATTTATCCGCTCATGGCAGGGAATATAAACCCCTTAAATTCACCGTTGGAAAAGGAGAGATTATTAAAGGGTTTGATGCTGGTGTGATTGGAATGAAAGTGGGAGAAACCAAAACCATAACGGTTTCGCCTGAAGAGGGGTATGGTCCAAGTAATCCCCAGATGATACAGGTAATTCCGACTATAGAGGAAATTCCCGTAACAAGAGCGATTCAGAGAGATTTTGAGGTTCCTATTATCCAGTTTGAGACGTTATTGGGGCCGGGTCACAAAAGCGGTGAAATCGTGAGAATCCCTGACACGAATATTAATTTGACTATCCGTAATATCACCTCCAATGTCTCATTATCCTATAATCTTAAAATTGGAGACGATATCTGGTCATCAAGGGCACCATGGAATGAAACTGTTGTGAAAATCGATAACAAAAACATAACACTTAGAGCAAACGTGAGTGTGAACAATATTGTTCAGTTTGAGGGCGCCCCGTGGAACAGTACAGTAGTTGGTCTGGATAACGTAAATATTACACTGAGACATAACCCGATTCCAGAAACAACGATTAATGTCCCAGGTATATTCGGCCAACTGGTTCCCATGAAAATCAGCTTCAATGAGACATCGATTATACTAGACCAGAACCATAAACTTGCGGGCAAGACATTGGTCTTCAATGCCACTCTATTGTCCATTGATAAATAGATGATGCAGAAAGAGGAAAAAATCGTTGTGGTACTGCTGGTGGTGGCAGTACTTTCACTTATTATCGCATATTTCGGTTTTGCCCCGCAAACAAACGCATATTCATCGGATTCAAAAATCGATGAGCGTGTTTATGCGGAAGGGACCATACTCAGCAAGCAGATGACCGGAAAAGGCGATAATCTCATACTTTCGCTTTCAAACCTGAATGTCAAGGTTTTCATAGCTAAGAATAACGGCGCAAAGGAAGTGTATGATTCTATGAGAACAGGGGACAGTGTGAGGATTACCGGTAAAGTTTCAATTTACAGGGATGAAAGGGAGCTTGTGGTTGAGAGCCCCAAAGATAATTGATTCCATCAGATTTTTATCCTTCACATTCATATTTGATATCATGGTCATCAAAACCGAGGGTCTTACTAAAAAGTACGGAAAAATAACAGCCGTTGAAGGCTTAAACCTTGAAGTTGAAGAAGGTGAGATTTTCGGGCTTCTCGGTCCGAACGGCGCGGGTAAGACTACGCTTATTTCAATGCTCTGCACCATTTTGAAACCCACCTCGGGAAGGGCATGGGTAAATGGCTTTGATATCGTAAAGGAATCAGGGAAGGTCAGGAAATCCATTGGAATAGTATTCCAGCAGCCAAGCGTGGACGACCTGCTTACAGGACGCGAGAATCTTGCCATGCACAATCTCCTGTTCGGTGTTCCAAGAAGCATCAGGAAACAGCGTATAGATGAAGTCCTCTCGATTGTGAACCTGGAAAAGAGGGCTGACGACCTTGTTAATACTTATTCAGGCGGGATGCGGCGACGCCTTGAACTGGCGCGCGGGATAATGCACCATCCCAAAATCCTCTTTTTGGATGAGCCTACGCTTGGCCTTGACCCCCAGACAAGGGAACATATCTGGGCGTATATAAGCGACCTTGCTGAAAAAGAGTGCATGACCGTCATGCTCACAACGCATTATATGGAAGAAGCGGAGCAATTATGCGACAGGGTTGCGATAATCGATTACGGTAAAATTGTTGCTCTTGATTCTCCTGAGACGCTTAAGAATAAGATAGCTGGCGATGTGGTTAAAATTAAACAAAAGGTTCGCGATATAGAAACGATAAAAAATCTTGATTACGTGAAGGGTGTGCAGGAAAAAGACGGTTTGCTCTACCTTTCGATTAAAGACGCAAGCAAACATCTCCAGGACCTTCTTACCCATACGGGTCCAATAGATTTTGTGGAAGTGAGAAGCGGGACGCTTAACGACGTATTCCTCTATTATACAGGAAGGGAGATACGGGAATCCGAAGCTGAAGGCGGTTTCTGGGAAAGGATGATGAAAAGATGAGCAATTTTTTCAGCGAGATTGAAGGCATTTATGCAGTGTGGCTGCGCGAGGCTAAAATATATGTTCGGGAGAAGGAACGCCTCATTTCCTCTGTAATCTCGCCGCTTCTCTGGATATTTGCTTTTGGGGCAGGCGTTGGCTCGGCTGTCAATGATATTAGCGGCTATTCTTACCAGATTTTCATTTATCCCGGGATAGCAGTTATGTCTGTACTTTTCACATCCCTTTTCTACGGTGTATATATCATCTGGGACAGGAAACTTGATTTCTTAAAGGAAGTTCTTGTCGCGCCCGTATCAAGGGCAAGCGTATTTGCAGGAAAAGTGCTCGGCGGGGCAACGGATGCGATGGTTCAGGGCATATTCCTCCTGATAATCGGTTTATTTATCGGAGTTCCCATGACGCCGCTGGTTCTCATCCAGGCATTTTTCATGCTCCTTTTGATTTCAATCGCCATGGTGAGCATCGGGCTTGTGATTGGCGCCAATCTCAACAGCCCCGAAGGTTTTAGCCTTGTGATTAATTTCGTGATGTGGCCAATGTTCTTCTTTAGCGGCGCACTTTTCCCGGTCGGCAATCTCCCGTCATGGCTTGAGGGCGCCACCTACGTTAACCCATTGACCTATGGTGTGGATGCGATGCGGGGCATTATTCTTGGCATAAACCATTTCCCGATTTATTATGACGCTGCAATAATGCTTCTTTTTGCTCTTTTAGCGATGGGAGCGGGTGTCCTGAGTTTCAGGAGAATGTGATATGCTCAAGCTTTTTAATACCCTCACAAGGGAGAAGGAAAAATTTGAGCCGCTGGGCGATGTTGTGGGGATATACACATGCGGTCCCTCGGTTTACCAGTATGCCCATATCGGGAATTTCAGGACATTTGTTTTTGAAGATGTGCTCGTGAGGTATCTGCGTTTCAGGGGTTATAAGGTAAAACGGGTGATGAATCTAACCGACATAGAGGATAAAGCTATTGCAATGGCAAAAAAAGAAGGAAAGACGCTTCGGGAATTGACCGGATATTATTCAAAGGTGTTTTTTGAGGATATGAAAACACTGGCTCTACTTGATGCTGATGTTTTCCCGAGGGCGACAGAACATGTGCCTGAGATAATTGACATAATAAAAAAAATGATGGAAAGAGGTTTTGCCTATCGCGGGAAGGACGGCTCGATTTATTATGACGTATCAAAGTTCCGGGATTACGGGAAGCTCTCGCATCTTAAGCTTCGGATGGGGAAAAAGAAAATAAAACGCGACGAATGGGGGGAAGATACCTCTATTGTTTCGGATTTTGCACTGTGGAAATCATACGAGAAAGAGGACGGCGATGTGTTCTGGGAAACCGAGCTTGGAAAAGGCCGCCCCGGCTGGCATATCGAGTGCTCGGCGATGTGTTCAAAGCATCTTGGAACGCATTTTGACATACATATAGGCGGAGTGGATAATATTTTCCCGCATCATGAAAACGTGATAGCCCAGAATTTCGGAGCGTTCGGTAAAAACCCGTCAAAATACTGGCTTCACTGCAGGCATCTAATGATCGATGGCAGGAAGATGTCAAAATCTGCGGGTAATTTCTATACCCTGCGCGACCTTATCGGGATGAGGTACGAACCAATGGCGATAAAGTACCTTTTACTCTCGGCAAGTTACAGGAGAAGGTTGAATTTCACATTCGAGGGGCTTCGGGAAGCTGCAAAGGTGCTTATGGAAATCCGGAATACCATCGAAGGATTAAAATATGCAAACGGTAAGGACGATGCCGGGAAAATTGTGATTAAAGCCAGGAAAAAATTTGAGAGGGTGATGGATGATAACCTGAATACGGGAAAGGCGTTAAAGGTGCTGGAGGAGTTTACAGATGCGGTTAACAGGATAAATCCGAACAGAAATGCTTCTGTGGAGATACTTGATACATTCAGGAGCTTTGACTCGATACTTGGATTGGGGCTGTTTTAGAAGATGATATTAAGCTACTGCGGCGCAACTGAAAAAGGAGGTAGGGGGAATAATGAGGATGCCTACATTATTTTAAAGCACAAATATCTTTATCTTTTTGCTGTTGCAGACGGATTAGGGGGTCAAGCAGCAGGAGAATTAGCAAGCAATATAGCAGTAACAATATTGAGCGAAACTGTAAAAAAGGCTATCGAGAACCTATCCTTGGAATCAATGAAGCAATTGCTGGCTTCAGGATTCATGGAAGCTAATGAGGAAGTGTGCAGACAGGCAAAAGTTGTGCCTGAAAGACTGGGCATGGGAACAACGCTGGTGGCTGCGCTGCTCAACGAAGAAGGCAGAGGCATAATAGCTAACGTGGGTGATAGCAGAGCATACATGATTGGGAACGATATTAAGAGGATTACTAAAGACCATTCCTATGTACAAGAGCTTGTAAATAGAGGTGTGATAACGCAGGAAGAAGCTGCTGTGCATCCTGAAAAGAATATCGTAATCAAGATGATAGGCATGGAAGGAGTTGAGCCAGACTTCTACGAAGTAGAACTTGGTGAAAATACACTGCTTTTGTGCTCTGATGGTCTTACCGATGCACTCAGGGATAAAACGGTAAGGGAAGTTATTATATCCTCAAAAATAGAGAACATCTGTAAGAATTTGGTGGATGCTGCTAAACCAAAGAGCCGAGATAATATCACAATCATAGCCGTGAAGCGAGAATATGGCACAACCTTTTCCCAATGAACTTAAGCACCTGTACGATAATGCTGAGTTTATAGGGAGTGGTGGCTTTGCCAAAGTGTTTAAAGCGAGACGAAAGGATAATAGAGTTGTTGCCGTTAAAATCCCTTTGAAATTGGATGAGGTAACAGGAAAGAGTTTTCTCAGGGAAATTACTTCATGGCAGCGACTCAATCACCAAAATATCGTCGCTCTTTTTGATGCAAACATACTTCCCATCCCTTATCTTGAGCAGGAATATATGGATGGGGGGAGTCTTGAAGGCATAAAAAAACCTCTTGAAATTGTAAAGGCATGCAAAATTGTTTTTGAAATTGCTGAGGGGTTAAAGTATGCCCACAAACAGGGGATAGTGCATCGAGACTTGAAGCCGCAGAATGTTCTTTTGACTAAGGATAATGTTCCCAAAATCACAGATTGGGGCATGAGCAGGGTTGTTGATGCGTTTAAAAGCTCCACACAACAAGGCTTTACTCCTGTTTATGCTGCGCCTGAGCAGGTCTCGCCAAAGAAGTTTGGAAATACTGATAAAAGAACTGACATCTATCAACTTGGGGTTATATTATACAATCTTATCACAAATGAACTCCCCTTCAAGGGAGATGACCTTGTTGAGATTGCTTCCGCCATCGTTATGGAAGAGCCGATTCCCCCGTCTAAATCGAATCCTGAAGCATGGGAAGTAGAGCCTATTGTGTTCAGGTGTCTTTCTAAGAAAAAGGAGGACCGTTATCAGAGCGCTGAGGAACTCCAAGAAAAACTTTTCGAGCTAATAGAAATGGAAAGAGAAAGAAAGGAAAAGGAAGAACAAGAGAGATTACGAAGGATAGAGGAGGAAAGGAAGGAAAGGGAAAGAAAAGCAAAGGAAGAGCAGGAGCGTCAGCGAAAGCAGAGGGAGGAAGAGGAGAGAGCGAAGAAGGAAAGGGAAGAGCAAGAGAAGTTACGAAGGATAGAGGAGGAAAGGAAGGAAAGGGAAAGAAAAGCAAAGGAAGAGCAGGAGCGTCAGCGAAAGCAGAGGGAGGAAGAGGAGAGGGCGAAGAAGGAAAGGGAAGAGCAAGAGAAGTTACGAAGGATAGAGGAGGAAAGGAAGGAAAGGGAAAGAAAAGCAAAAGAAGAGCAGGAGCGTCAGCGCAAGCAGAAGGGGGAAGAGGAGAGAGCGAAGAAGGAAAGGGAAGAACAAGAGAGGTTACAAAGGATAGAGAAGGAAAAACAAGAGAGGTTACAGAGGATAGAGGAGGAAAAACAAGAGAGGTTACGAAGGATAGAGGAGGAAAGGAAAGAGGGAGAACGAAAGGCTACAGAGAAGAACGAGGGGAAAGAAAGGGAAGAGGCTGAAAGAAGGGAAAAAGAAAATCTGAAAAGACAGATAGGGGAAGCAAAGACAAGGAAAAGAGAAGAAATAAACACGTGGAAAGAGGAGACTTATCAAAAAAAGTTCTTAGATGCGGCAGTTGTTCTGGGTGTGCTGCTAACGGGATGGGGGGTTGCCTTCTTTTTAGCTAAGACAATATCAAGCGAAGCTTTTGCAGTATTCTTTGCTACTATAATTGGCGTTATTATTTTAACCGTTTTAATAAAAGAGAAAAATGAAACAAAATTATCCACATATGTTATCTCAGGGTTCTCAGCATATGCCCTACTGGATTTAATTGGGAGGGTGTTTGAACAGAACTTACAAGTTTCAATCGGTATAATTTCAATCGGTGGTAAGGATATGTTCATTGTCCTTGGTGGATTCGGGGCTATGGTATTTGGCATTTTATCAAGAGACAAAATAATGATTTTTTCATTAGCAATAAGAGGATTTTTAAGTTTTATTATGGGTTTTTATTTATTTAGGTTTATAATCGGGGACGATCCAAGCAATGCGGGTGTAATAATATTGCCTGCTATTATAATATGGGGAAGCATTTATGGAATTGGAATTGGCAGTATTTTTTACAATGCTAAAAAAACTAGTAAGATGGCTGGTATTAGTGCTGTGGGTTTTCTCCTTGCCATGGTATCTACAGGTATAGTAATAAACCCAACTTCACCTTTTGGCTACGGTATTTTTGGAGGAGTTTTTGGAGCGGTAATTGGTGCAGGTATGCATTACATACCTTTAAACAAAAATGAAGTTAAAAGAGAAAAATTGTTTGATGTTGTTGCTGCGGGGCTGATTATACTATTGCTGGGATACTGGATGTTTCCGTTTGGTTCAACTAACGCCCCTGAAACCATAAATTCAACATCTTCGCTTACACCCAATATTACTTCAACAGAAATTCAGTCTAATGTTACTCCAACAGTTTCTCCGACGCAAATAGCTAAAAAGCTACCGACTACCCTCACCAACTCCATCGGCATGGATTTTGTACTAATACCAGAGGGTGAATTTGACATGGGCTCTGCAAGTGAAAAGGTTGATGAAAAGCCAGTCCATCATGTAAAAATCTTAGAAGCTTTCTACATGGGGAAATATGAAGTCACACAGAAACAGTGGCTTGAAGTAATGGGAAACAATCCATCGGATTTCAAAGGCGATGATCTGCCTGTGGAGGATGTTTCATGGAATGATGTTCAAGAATTTGTCAAAAAGCTAAATGAGAAAGAAGGTGGAAAATATTACCGTCTCCCTTCTGAAGCGGAGTGGGAATATGCAGCAAGGTCTGGAACTTCTACAAGATATTTTTTTGGAGATGAAGAATCGAATCTTGGCGGTTACGCATGGTATAATCAGAACTCAGGCGGTAAGATGCATCCAGTCGGTCAAAAGAAACCCAATCCATGGGGACTTTATGACATGTATGGCAATGTATGGGAGTGGGTGCAGGATTTATACCATAATAACTATAACGGCGCACCTACAGATGGCAGTGCATGGGAAACGGATAATGATAACCGGGACCGGGTCTCTCGCGGCGGTAGATATAATTATGTCGGTGGAATCACCAGGTCAGCGATCCGTCACTCTGAAGCCCATGCTGGCTTTCGTCTTGTGATGGAAATCAATACAAGCGTCAACCAGACTCAAAATATTACTCAAACATTATCCACATTTAATTCATCAGAAACCCAAAGGGCCTTTACAAATTCCATTAGCATGGATTTCGCACTAATACCAGAGGGTGAGTTTGACATGGGTTCACCAGAAAGTGAAAATGCAGGACCTGTACATCGTGTAAATGTCTCAAAGCCTTTCTACATGGGCAAATACGAGGTTACCCAGAAGCAATGGCATGATGTCATGGGGAACAATCCCTCACAATTCAAGGGTGATGACCTCCCTGTTGAGCAGGTATCGTGGAACGATGTTCAGGACTTCATCAAGAAGCTCAATGATAAAGAAGGTACAGATAGATACCGCCTACCCTCTGAAGCAGAGTGGGAATACGCAGCGCGAGCCAGAACAAATACAACGTATTCTTTCGGTAATAATAAATCGGAACTTGGTGATTATGCGTGGTATGATGGAAATTCAGGCAGCAAGACTCATGAAGTGGGTCAGAAGAAGCCCAATCCATGGGGTTTGTATGATATGCACGGCAATGTATGGGAATGGGTGCAGGATAATTGGCATGATGACTATTACGGTGCGCCCACTGATGGAAGTTTCTGGGAACGTGGGGCTGGCTCCAACCGGGTTTTTCGGGGCGGTAGCTGGTTTGACAGGTTCGGGTACTTCCGGTCTGCGATTCGCGCTAGCAACGCCGCTGGCGCCCGCAACGATGGGACAGGCTTCCGCCTCGTGATGGAGATTACTACCAATGTCAGCCTACCTACTAATATTACTCCATCTGTTCCCTCAATACCTATAATCACACCATCGTCAAACCAAGAGATTTTCACTAATTCCATCGGCATGGAGTTTGTGCAAATTCCTTCAGGCGAATTTGACATGGGATCGCCAGTGGTGGTGCATTATAATGAACGCCCCATCCATCATGTAATAATCTCAAAACCTTTCTACATGGGGAAATATGAAGTAACTCAGAAACAATGGATGGATATCATGGGAAACAACCCCTCCTATTTCAAAGGAGACAACCTGCCTATTGAGCAGGTATCATGGTACGATGTTCAGGAATATATAAAAAAGCTCAATGAGAAAGAAGGTACAGATAGATACCGCCTACCCTCCGAAGCAGAGTGGGAATACGCAGCACGAGCCGGAACAAATACAACGTATTCTTTTGGTAATAATAAATCGGAACTTGGTGATTATGCGTGGTATGATGGAAATTCAGGCGGTAAAACACATGAGGTGGGTCAGAAGAAGCCTAATCCATGGGGGCTTTATGACATGCACGGTAATGTCTGGGAATGGGTGCAGGATACATTTAGTAAGAATGGTACTTATGATGGCGCGCCCACAAATGGCAGTGCGTGGGAAAGTGGAAATAACACTGCATGGGAAAGTAGAGACAACAGTACTATCCAAGATTATTATTATATGAAAGTCGCGAGAGGCGCAGGCGCTGACTGGGACTGGGACCCAAGGTCAGCAGTTCGTGATTGGCAAGCTCCACAAAAGCGCTTAAAAGACCTAGGCTTTCGCCTCGTGATGGATTTGTAGGCGCTAGCTACTTCCTACTTTCCGTCAATTACAACCTTATACTCTAAATCCAGCACATCTGCAACCCGTATTTTTGCGTCATCTTCTAATTTTTGTTGCCCTGACCCCTTAATCTCTCTTTTATCCAGCTTCGTCCCGTTTGCTGAATCCATGTCTTCTATATACCGCCCATCATCATTTTTTATTATCTTAAAATGTTGTCTTCCTATAAACTGAAGCTTATTGTCTGGAATAACACCTTCAAAATCTTCTCTCCCAAATATCTCCTCAAATTTTGTTATTTTAATCTCCTTTTTATTTGGTAAAATGAGAGCTGCTAACGCTGGCATTTGCCCTTTGTATATTGTTTTCCCTGAAAGTTTAGGTTCGGGTTTTATTTTTATATAACTATAATGTATGATAACCCCTGCTATTATGGCAAATATAAAGGCTAAAAAAATCTCCACAGCCAAATCAATAACTATTCACATCCTTCTAATCTGCATCTCATGCTTCTTGGGCTGCAACTGGAGAAGCAATGCCTTTAGCTTGGCATCATCTATCTTTGTGGTAAGCCTTCCGCTCTGCGCAAGAGTAATCAACTGCGCCTCAACATTCGCCACAAGCTCGGGTTTTGTCATCTTGAGGGTATTTAACCTCTCCCTTGCTTCAGGCGTGAGTATCTGGCGCATGATTGCCGCCTTCTTTGATTCATACTCGGCGCGGGCCTGTTCCTGCTGGGCTGCCTGCGACTGGGCGCTGTATTGCTGCTGCTGCAACTGCTCAAGCTTGCGCCTTTTTATCTCTTCGAGATCTTCGTCCATATTCATCAATCCCCGTTCCTCTTTTAGTCCCCTTTAGACCCCTGTTCAAGGGACTGCTATTAAGGGGTCTAATTCAGGGAGTCTTGTCAATCTAATATTTAGCAAGTGCAGGATTAGTTTTGGTGAGTTCGATTTTTACTTCGTTTGCCGCGTCATCCAAAAACGACTGTCCATGCGGTGAAATCACCCTGCCGGTTTTCTGGGCTTTAACAAATCCGGCTTTCTCAAGCTGCTGCAACGCTTCTCTTGCAATGGAGCCGCTTCCCTTTGAAAAGTGTATGGGTCTTACTCCATTCCTGTGCCGGTTTTCAATTTCTGTGCCACATTATTTATGAGCATTTCTGCGGGCACGTCATATACTGTTGTCAATGTTGATCCTCCGTAAAATTATCTTAATACGTAATGAAGAGGCAATCCCATAATATCCCCAGGATTAACATGGGGTATTCGGGAATCTTTCAAGGGTCTTATTTGTCGGATAGTATTTACCTTTTTCGGCGAAAAACTGCTGTATTACCCCTGATTTCAATAAGTTCCGAATCTGTAAGTTCTGCGAGTTTTTCTGATAATTCTTTTTTTCCTGTTTCGATAAAAGCAGTCTTCTGGAATTTCACTTTTACCATAGTCCTGTTTTTTAACTGGGTTCGAAGCTCCCCGACCACGGGCTCTATACCGGATTTACCGACATGGAGCGTGGGTTCAAGAAGCGAAGCTTGCGCCTTATTTTTTTGTTTATTCATTTTAATAACTCTTTCAGCTTTTTGGCTGATTTATCAAGTTCGATCAGGATTAAACCCAATGAAGAATTCGAATTTGCAAGAATAATCAAAAGCGCTTTGGGTCCTGCGCCGACAATTATCAATCTCCCATATTCAGATTCCACAATAACCCGGGTAGGTAAGCCCTTTTCCACCTGTGTAGTCGCAGTCTCGGCAGCTCCGAGCATGGTGGCAGACATGGCGGCAAGGGATGCCAAAAATTTTTCTTTTGGCATATTGGCGCGTATCAGCAATCCGTCGCGGCTTGCAGCAATGCTGGCTTCCACTCCTCCGATGTTCTTTAAATCGGCCAGTAATTTATCCACCATATCAATGGTATCGGCCATTATGTTCCCCCCGTGATCTTATCTATCAACACTTCAAATGCCTCAAACACTCCGAGCTTATCTTTCGCCACAGCGGAAACAACCGGAACATCGTCGGGCAGGTTGAATTGCTCTCTTATTTCTTCAGGACTGAGTGCCCCTGGCATATCCTGTTTGTTTGCAACAACAACATATGGCAGCCCGTAGGATTTTGTAATATCAAGCATGTGTTTTGCACGAACAAAATCGGCCGGATTTGTAGAATCAACTACGAGGATGACGCCCATCGATTCACCGCTCAATAGTTTGATGATGGGGTCAAACCGCTCCTGGCCGGGTGTTCCGAAAATATCAGCGCTAAAACCCTTATAATCGACGTGGCCATGGTCCATGGCGATTGTTGTCCCGAGCCTGTCAACAGATATCGCCCGCGTTGAAAGCGCATGCACAAACGTCGATTTCCCGGCATCAAAAGGCCCGGTTACGAGAATCTTCGGTATGAATAACTTTATTCCCCCGGGTCGCAATACCCTGAAAAGCATGGATTTTTTGGTTTCTTTTGTCCAGTCTGATTTGAGTATCCCGAAATACTGACCAAAAATAACACGCTCGGCTATGCTCCCGATTGAAATAACGGCATTGAATAATTCTTCTTTTATTAAATGCAAAGTTTGATTTGTATATGGCCATACCGTGAAATTATAAACGAGGACATGATTATAGAGCATCGCCATTTTGTTCCAATTCCTGACGGCTTCTATAGTTTCCTTCTCGCCGCATAAATCCATGATCGTTGACAGTGACCCGAATACTATGGTGCTTGGAGGCAATTCTTTTATTAAGTCTATGATTATTTTATTGAAACTCTCGATGCTATCAGGATTGGCGACTATGTATTTTTCGTCTGAAGGAGCGCCAATCAGCGGATTATACGCATCTACCAGGCATAACCTGTCCTTGTACTCATCAATGTCCCAGCCATATTCCTTGAAGAGTCCTTTCACGATGTCCGGAATCGTGCTTGAAACAACAAAAACGCAGTTCCCCCCGGATTTCAGGGTATTATAAACAGTCTGCATCCCGAAAACCTCGCCTTCCACACCTGGCTGGCTATAATAAACAAGACTTTTGCCTTTCGGTATTCCGCCGCCAAGGATTTCGTCAAGCTTGGGGATGCCCGTCTCAACCATCTATTTTCCCCCCGTTATCTTTAAACATACTCCCTCAAGCTCGTATTCAAACCATGGTGTAGGCTTTGAAGATAAACCAGCCACCCTTAAAAAATTCTTATCATTTTCGATTTTTATTTCTATCATACCATCGAAGAGTTGTTTTAAGGTCGCAATAGCCTGTTCATCATGCATGCCGCTTTCAATTACATATATCCCAAGGGCTCCGGCAGCTTTGATTCTCCCTGTGAATACATGAAGGAACCTGAAAACCGTCTGGATATTGGAATACATCAATATTGTAGATAGGGAATTGATATGAAGCTGGATTTTCCGCATATTCTTTTTCATGAAGAAATCCTCAAAAAATTGGCTGATTTTAACCCCGATCCCTGTCAAATCGACCGGGCTGCTGGCAATTTTAATGTTCTCATTTTCAACAGCAGCGCCGCCGAGTGTTTTTGTGACACAATCCACTATGGCTATTTTTGATAACGGCAGAGCCAGCTTGTTCTCCTTGAACCATTCCAGGATATGAGCCGCAGATTCGCGTGTGGTAACTGTAATAATTGCATTTTCATTATTTACGGCGCCATGGTAAGCGATGAGTTTCAGGATAGACTCCTTTCCACTCATGGGAGGCCCGATTAACATGATATTCGAGCCCTTTTTTATGCCGCCGATGGCGTCGTCCAGTTCCTTGATGCCGATGGAATAATCACTCATGGTTATCGTATTGATGAGACTATTTAGATTTTGATATATATAAATACTAACCTAACTAAATTACCTTGTCGAAAAGTTATAACTAGCTTGCAATTAATAAACTGGATTAACCATGTCAAAAATCGTAATAATAGGTCTTGGAAGCGGGGGTTTTGCAGCTTCCCTTGCAATACGCAGGACTGACCCTGAAGCATCAATCACAATTATAGAAAAAAGACCTTATGAGATGTTCTCCCCATGCGGCATGCCTTTTGCGATAGAAGGTATAGTCGGTCTTGATAAGCTCCGGTTCTCCCTGCCTGAAGATAAAAAGATTTCAAAGCTGCTCTTGTCTGAGGCACTGGCAATAAATCCGGTTGAGAAAAACGTGGCTGTAAAGAACCGCAAAACCGGAGAGAACATTTCAGTGCCATACGATTCTCTTATCTTTGCGCCGGGCGCAGAGCCCTTTATCCCTCCGGTAAAAGGGGCAAAGGAAGCTCTTGATAAAGGGGTCTTTGTGCTGCATGACATTGAGAGCGCACGGAAAATCATAGAATATTGCGGAAAAGCAAAGAGGGCTGCGGTGGTCGGCGCTGGCCCCATAGGTCTTGAAATCGCTGTGGCTTTGCGGGCAAAAGGGCTTGATGTGACAGTGATAGAGATGCTCTCTTATGCGCTTCCCCGCGCCCTTGACAGGGATATGGCGAAAATGGTTGAAGATTCGCTTGGAGAGCGCGGGATAAAATTGCTGATGAATAAAAGCGTGAACAGTATAAACGGTGCGCCTGTTGAGTCGGTCTCGGTCGGGGATGATGTGATTGTTGCAGATATGGTGGTTCTTGCCTCCGGTGTCAGGGCGAACTTTGAGATGGCGAAGAATGCAGGCATCGAGATAGGGAAATGGGGCATCAGGACAAACGCAAGGATGGAGACCAATATTAAGGGCATTTATGCAGTGGGCGACTGCATCGAGACGGTGAGCCTGATAAATCACAGACCCACGATGATGCAGCTTTCCTCGGCTGCTTACAGGCAGGGGATGGTGGCGGGCAGGAACGCGGCAGGCGGGTATGACACGTATGAGGGAGCGCTTGGCACATTCGTCTCACTCATCGGGGAGCTTGAGGTTGCAGCAACGGGTTTTAATGAGTTCTTTGCTGAATCCGCAGGATATGAAGTAATATCAGGCAAGGCGCACGGGAAGAGCAAGCCTGAGTATTATCCGGGTTCAAAGGACATTGGAGTGAAAATAATAGCTGATGCAAAGACCGGCAAAGTGCTGGGGGCGCAGGCTGTGGGCGAGGGTGCCGGGGCGCGCATAAATGTGATAGCTCTTGCGATTAAAGCCGGTATGGATGTTTATACTCTCAGCCAGACCGAAATGGCTTACTGCCCGATGGTTGCAGAAAATTATGATGTGCTGAATAAAGCCGCGGATTTTGCGGTGAGGAAGCTTGAGAAGGGGCGATAGATTTTTAACCGCAGATGAACGCGGATAAACGCAGATACGATAATTAAAAGCGAATACTTCGTATGAAAAATCTATCTCGTCCAACCATGTGGGACGTGTATAAAACATATATACAGAGCAGCTACTTAATAAATAATTTACTCAATTTGATAAGTTCTTCAGATAAATATAATTTTAAAAATCATCTAAATATCATTATATATTTAAATTAGGGATCATCTCCGCTATGCAAGGCAGGATGGAATCTAAATATCTGGTTAAACTTTTCAGGAACCTTTGTCTACAGTGTATCCTGCTCTGGAAATTATTTCAATCATTTCGTCCAGGCTAAATTCAGAGATTGACTGGAATTTTCGCTGTTTAATCTGCTTTGGCTTTAGTGAATCCTCACTATATTTCTCGTTATTTTTCAGCACATGGTGGATTATACTGAGTATTTTTCTAGCTAACGCTACAATAGCTATCTTTTTTCCTTTCTTCATCAATATCCTCTGAAAAAAGAATCGCAGTCTATTAGGTCTATGTCCTGCAATGACATGTGCACATTGTACAAGCATTCGCCTCAAATACTTTGATCCTTTCTTGGTTATATGACCATTAGACGATTTTCCGGCAGATTCATTCAATGATGGAGCAAGACCTGACCAGCCTACCAGACTTTTAGGGTTAGGGAATACATTGATATCGCCAATCTCAGCCAGAATTGCTGAAGCTGAGGTGAAACTTATACCGGGAATGCTCATCAGAATCTGCATATGATCCTGTTTTTTCGTATTCTCTATACGCTGATTTATCATGGAATCCAGTAAATTGATCTTTCTTTTTAAAAAATCAATTGTCTCAAGACATTCTCGAATCAGCCATATGTCTGTCTGGCTAAGTTCTCCGCGTACTGCTTCCTTTATTGCAGCCTTTTTCTTCCCTATTCTTTTTACTTTTTTAAGTACCTCGTCAATGTTCTTTTTATCCAGTAGGGCGTTTAGTATCTGAAGACCCGCAATTCCGAATAATTCTGAAAGTACACCGGATATTCTTATATTTGCCTTTTCCAGAACTTTATGAACCCTGTTCTTAAATGCAGTCATAGTTTGGGTTGTCTTCGTGCGTGTTCTTGTCAGATCACGGAGTTCTCTAATTTCCTTGGATGGTATGAAGGAAGGTTTGATCTGACCATTAAGGCAGATTTCAGCAAGCCATTCTGAATCGAGGTAATCGGTCTTTCTTCCAGGCATATTTTTTATTTGTCTTGCATTTGCAACTATTGTCTCAACTTTTCCTTCTAGACAAGTATAGACAGGAATCCAATAAATACCGGTGGATTCTATTGCAACTCTTTGGCAATGTCTTTCCATTAGCCAATCCCTGAGATTTATCAAATCCTCAAGACCTGTATTGAATTCCTTTGTTTCCTTGGCTGCGTCGTATGTCAATATCGTCGCTACTAAAAAGGACTTATGGACATCGATACCACAAGCCTTTTCCACTCTTATATTCATATTCTTGAACCTCCTTTATGGAGAAATTGTGGTATAAGCAGAGATCGTAGGTATAGACAGCTTCGTATTCGTGCTCAAGGCACATTTATCTATCCGCAGAAAAAAAAACCACGTTTCACAACAGGTTTTTAGCCCAAAGTATTCGTTGGTTTTCTCTGCTTATACCAGAACAATAATAAGACGGTACAACAACATTTATTTTTCATTATTTATCTATGAATCTGTTCGATTCATGATTAGTTTCACCCTGCTCTCCAAAGTTTTGTATATACAGTGTTCTATATTTTTGTATAAAAAGTGTCAAGATAATTACTAAGATATATTTATGAGGATTTAAATCAATGGAACAGGAGATGCAGATAAAAAAACAAGTATACCATAATTTGCAGATTTGAAAAAACCCCTTTGCCCGAAAAAAAGACGGATGTAATCTGTCCTCATTTCTTAGAATTAAAATGGGCTAATGGATGTGCTTACGACTGTGCATGGTGTTTTTTGCAGGGGACATTCAGATTTACAGGAAAACAGCCAAGACAAAAAGACCGTTTTAAAGTGAAAGAGCATGTCAGCACCTTTTTGAATAACGGTTCTCTTCCTGAAGTATTGAATACGGGCGAATTAAGTGATTCTTTATTGTCTGAGAACTCTCATGACCCTTTTTCAAAATTCATTATTCCTCTATTTGAAGCTCAAAAAAAGCATAAAGTGCTTTTCTTAACGAAGTCAACTGATGTTGAAAATTTATTGAAAATCGATGAGCATAAAAATGTTATTGTCAGTTTTAGTATGAATGCTCCTGCTGTTTCAAAAAAGTGGGAAAAAGCTCCGGGAGTTGAAGACAGGATTGAAGCTGCAAGAAAAGTTAGCGATGCAGGGTATGAAACGAGAATTAGAATCGACCCAATGGTTCCTGTTTTTGAATGGGATAAGCATTATACAAAGCTTGTCGATATGATATTTGAGCAGTTTATTCCTGAAAGGATTACTCTCGGTTCACTAAGAGGGCTTCAAAGCACGATAAATAACTCTAAAGATAAGACGTGGGTTACTTTCCTATCTGAAAAATCAAATTGGGGTAAAAAGATAGATTCTGACCTCAGGTATGAAATGTATTCTACGGTTATTGATTTTTTGAAAAATAAATATGGTTATACAAAGGTTGCGTTGTGCAAGGAGTCGGTTGAGATGTGGGAAAAGATGGGGCTGGATTATAAGAAAATTAGCTGTAATTGCATTTGGTGACTATATTTGAATATAATAAGGCACACTCTTAAAAAGTATGAAATTTTAGAAAAATACCTCGGAGCTTGTAAAATTTTATTTGAATCTGAACGCAAGCCCAATTTTTTTTATATTGATGGCTACGCAGGTCCTGGAAAAGTGAATTTCGTAGATAAAGAGTGGGGAATTAATAAAATGATTGCAGGCTCGCCTTTAAAAGCCATCGAAAAACTTGATCCGGCAAATTCAGAAAAGATAAGTTGTATTTTTATCGAAAAAGACCCTGAAAATTTCAAAGATTTAATTATGTATATTGGCAACATAAAAAATGTGGCCTGTTTGCAAGGGGATGCCAATACAACAGTTATTGAAGTCTTAAATAAAATTCCAGCGTTTACCATAGTTACAGTTTTATTAGATGTAACAAAATACAACGAACTAAAATGGACTACAGTAGAGAATATTGCTAAACATAAAAAGCCTTACGGCACAGATATTATTATTCATTTACCTTATTATACCATGAATGCTTACAATAATTGGGAAATTGATGCTGAAGGCATTTCAGGTTTCTTTGGTTGTGATGACTGGAAACAGATATACGATAAAAAGAAAAGTGGGTTATTAGAAGCTCGCGAATTTGAGGAAGAAATTGTTCATTTATATGAGACCAGATTGCGGGAATCTGCAGGGTTTTCGGTAGTTAAAAGTGTGCCTGTTAGACACGTTCAATCTTTAAAACAAACACAGAAAACAATATATCATCTGATTTTTGCGAGTAAAAATGAAATAGCAGCAAAGAACATTATGGATTA
>JAPZAN010000083.1 GCA_027460605.1 Candidatus Methanoperedens sp. | reverse complement strand
ACCCAAACGACGGTCGAGCAGTGCCAATACAACAACGAACAAGTAATTGAAGTTACTGAAACGAGCTCCACCCCCAGAAGGGGTAAAGTGACCACGAGCTCGGCAGGAGTATCAACGGACTGCAACTGGAGCTAGCTATACTTCAAACCAAAGAGGATAATGACCTCAAGCTGGGATTGGGAACTAGCGAAACTCAATATCGATAACGTCAGAATACACGCGCGTTGTCCGTAAACCTCAGCGCTACACAATCAACGTTCCCTCCAGCGTATCGGTGCAGGCGGGAGGCAGTCATACTTGGCAGTTCGATTTGGGGGATGGAAGCTGGGAGTCCGATGTCCCTTTCGGGCAGAGATGGTTGGGGCTGGCGCCGAATTGATTGCCGTGTACGAAGCAAGCGAGTCTCCTGAGGCACTTGCCAACGGTGTGTGGACCGGATGCCTGCGAAGCGAACCCGTCCGGTGGCGCTTAGCAACGCTGTCAGATTGACTAAATCGGCACAATAATGATAATTCGAAACCCATATATACGCCCATTTACAACACATAAATGGCATATTGAATTTTGGGGTGAGCAACCGGGCAATGAAACCTCTCCGAATAGGGTACTCTTTACACATGTAATTTTTATTTTTAACAGCAGTTGCAAAAATTGAATTAAGCATCAAAAGGCAGAGTTGTGGTTATTTAAATCCAGTGGCATCAGCACTATGGCAATATACAAAAACAATCTTGAACATATTCTTGAAGAACTCAACCGGATTGATACAATAATCCGCCTGTACTATGAAAAATCAAAGGCTGACCACGTCGGGAGTTCACACGAGTTTCAGGGTTTGTTTATCTCAGAAGATGAAATAAATGCGATTCTTCAAACCCCTCTCTTTGAATCGAAGGCTTATGCCCGTTCATCCCAGGAACATGAAAGAATTGAAAAAATAACCAGGGAAATAAATACAAAAAAAGCCGAAAGCATAAAGCAGGGAAAGGAACTGCGCCTTCATATCCTGTCAGAACTTTTTCATATGCAGCCGTTCGAGGTCGATGCGTTATTAGTCTGCCTCGCGCCAGAACTGGACATGCGGTATGAAAAGTTGTATTCCTATTTCCAGAACGATGTGACCAGGAAGCGGCCAAGTGTTGACCTTGTGATTAAACTCCTGTGCTGTTCGACTGAAGAAAGAATCTGGGCAAGAGATATATTTTCGCAAGATGCCCCCCTGATCAAGAACAGGCTTGTATATCTTATAGGGGAGGAACAGGTTCCCCTTTTATCGAAATTTCTTAAAGTCGATGACAGGATAATAAACTTTCTCCTCGGGGATAATTCGATAGACCGGAAGATCCGGAATATCTCGGCAATAATAAAACCGCAAAAATCCTTCAGGGATCTTATTCTGCCTGAGGGCACGATAACTACATTCAAGAATCTGATAAATAATCATTCAATTGTTAAAATCCCGATGTTCTTTTTTTACGGCCCATACGGGTCAGGAAAGAAGATGGCGGCTGAAGCCGTATGCAATGAACTGGGAATGTCAATGCTCGTTGTGAATTCAAAAGCTTTGACGAAAGAGCAAAGCCTGGAAAATTTAAAACCTCTACTTCGCGAAGCATTATTGCAGAATTCTTCGATTTATTTTGAAGGATTTGATGCCCTGCTGAAAGAAGAGAATATGGGAGTTACCGGGATACTCATGGAATTAGACCGTTTTCCAAATTTGATTTTCCTGTCAGGTGAGCAATATTGGGAGCCTGCCAGGGTTTTAAAAAATCATAGCTTTATAAGCCAGGCATTTCCCTCCCCGTCCCTTTTGCTTCGTAAGCGCCTGTGGGAATCACAATTGGATGGCAACGCCCATGATGATGTGGATATTCATGCCCTTGCAGGTAAATTCAATTTCAGCGGGGGCCAGATAAAGAATGCCATATCCACGGCGCAAAATATTTTGATTGCAAAAAACCCCGGAAATTCTAAATTATCAATGGAAGTTCTTAACATGGGATGCAAGGCGCAGTCCAACAGGAACCTCGCTGCCTATTCCAGGAAAATCGAACCCCACTATACCTGGGAGGATATAGTCCTCCCCCATGACATAAAAAAACAGTTAAAAGAAATATCCGGGTATATCAAATACAGGGGAATCGTCTATACAGATTGGGGTTTTGATAAGAAATTCTCATTGGGAAAGGGGCTGAATGCCCTTTTCTCAGGGCCATCAGGTACCGGGAAAACAATGTCTGTTGAAATTATCGCCCACGATGCAGGACTGGATGTGTATAAAATCGACTTATCTAACGTGGTCAGCAAATATATTGGCGAAACCGAAAAAAACCTGAGCAAGATCTTCAAGGAGGCAGAAACCAGTAACGCTATCCTGTTCTTTGACGAGGCGGATGCGCTGTTCGGAAAACGCTCCGAGGTCAAAGACGCCCACGACAGGTATGCCAACATAGAAATCGGATATTTGCTCCAGAAAATGGAAGAGTATGAGGGCGTTGTCATACTTGCTACCAATCTTAGCAAAAACATAGATGATGCCTTCTTAAGAAGGATGCAATTTGTGATTGATTTTCCTTTCCCGGATGAAGACCAGAGAAAACTCATATGGAGCGGAATATTCCCGAAAGGTGCGCCGCGCGCAGGGGATATAGATTATACATTTTTCGCCGAGAGATTGAAGCTTGCAGGCGGGAATATCAAGAACATCGCGTTATCGTCTGCATTTTATGCTGCCGAGGAATCCTGCGCAATCGGAATGCATCATATCATGCGGGCGGCTAAGAAGGAATACATGAAGATGGGGAAACCGTTTTTGAAGGAAGAGTTTCAACCTTATTACAAAATGATAGAGGATGAGGGAAAATAAATGGCGATTTTAAAAGATATCGGAGACTCCTTAAAAGCGCTCCTCCAGGACAACATCACAGAACTCAAGCCTGTCAATTCGATAGTCTTTGATTCACCCGCAGAGATCGAACCGACCGGAAATCCGATGCTTTCTGTCTTCCTGTATCAAATCATTGAGAATGGCTATTTAAGGAATACCTCATCGGAGCCTATCGATACCGACAAGATGCGATATCCGCCGCTTATTCTTGATTTACACTTTATCTTTACTCCTTACGCCAAAGTCAAAGAAACCGAACTGATAATCATTGAAAAGCTCATGCAGGTGCTCTATGATAATTCCGTGCTCAAGGGAGATATGCTTAAAGGCGGGCTGATAGGAGCCGGAAATAAGGAGATACGGGTTGTTCCCACCAACTTTACGTTTGATGAAATAAACAAGCTCTGGGAGAGATTTCCCAGCAAGCCTTTCAAGCTCTCGGCTTCCTACATCCTGAGCCCTGTAAGGATTCCGTCCGGAAAGCCGCCCGCTGTGATTAAAAGAGTTATGGAAAAGGATATCAACGTATACAGGATGGATGCCGGTACATGACCTTTCTTGAAAGAACAAAGTCAGTCCTGAGTCTTGCAGTAATGCTGAAAGACGACCTTTCCCCGGATAAAAAGACTACCGGAGATGTGTTCTTAAAAGCCGCAGGGGTAAGGAAAGAAATTGTTCAACACGGCACAGGCTATTTCCTTTTGATAGACCTTCCCGAAGGAGAACACGTCCTTACAGGCGGCGGTCATTTTTACAAACCAGGAAATTTGACCGTTGATACCAAATCGATTGACCCCAAACAGCCTTTTGCCGAGTTGATGCTGACCCCGAAATCCAATTACCCCTTTCCTGACGGGCTTACAGTCCTTTTGGGAAGGATTGTCGACCAGGAATACAGACCGATTGCCAATGCCGCCATAAACGTCACAACCATGACAGAGAGCGCAACTTCGGAAGATGACGGCGGTTTTTTCATCCGGTTTACCATAGATAGTGATATAAATATAACACTAACTATTAATAAAGATGGATATATAAGCGGGAGCGTTCCCGTTCTGTTAAAAAAAGGTGTAGTGACACGTATTATCAATCCGATAATGCTGACCAGACAGTAGGATGGAGGTGTTAAACTTTAGATTCAAAACTAACTGAACCTGAAAAATCAGGGGAGGGTTTTCAAAAATAAGATAGTGCAAAGTAACTATTGAAAATTTGTATCGAGTTGAAGATTTTAGACGGGAGGTTTATGCCAGTAATACGAAATAAACTCAATCAGAGAATTATAATTAATTTGAATAGTGGTAAAAATATTGACCTTTTAGCAAAAGGCACAGCGGATGTTACAGATGAGGAATTATCGTCATCGCATCTGCAAACCCTTCTTTCAAAAGGCGGGATTATCCTCGGCCAGAAGGAAGAGGAGGCTGAAAAGGAAGAACCGAAGAAGACCAGTTACGTAAGAAAAGGAAGATAATCTAAATTAAATAAAGGAGGTATAATATGACTGAATATCTATCACCAGGAGTATATGTTGAGGAAAAATCCTCAGGGGCAAAGCCGATAGAAGGTGTCGGCACTTCGACAGGGGCGTTTGTAGGGATTGCCGAGAGAGGACCGATAGGAGAGGCAAAGCAGATAGCGAACTGGACACAGTTTATAAATACATTCGGAGGCTATATTGCCAACGGGTATCTTGCATACTCTGTATATCAGTTCTTTTCGGAAGGGGGAACAAGATGCTTTGTGGTCAGGACATGCCATTACACGGATATAACAGCCCCGACGACAAAGACGGCACTGGCTTCTGCCGGGACCATGAATGACGGCGACGCAACCCCAAATCCCACATTGAGAATCACGGCAGTTTCAGAAGGCACATGGGGCAATAAAATCAGCGTTGTGGCAACAACCGCCTTAGATACGAAATTAACAGACGGGTTCAAACTGGTTGTAAAATATAACGATAATGAGATAGAGTCCTACGATAATCTCACAATCGCCACTATTGAAGATAGCATAAATGACATATCAGCCTATATAAAAGTGGAAAAGGATAGCTGGGGTGACCCTCTTGTTACAGGTTCTAAGAAAAGTCCCAAGAAAGATACGCCTCTTGCCCTTGCGGGCGGCAATGATGGTCTCACGAGTATTGCGGCAACAGATTTTGAAGGCGATGGAAAAGCCCTGAACGGTCTTCACGCATTTGATGTGGTTGACGACATCAATATTGTCGTTATGCCGGATATGAGCGGAAATAGAGATGCAATCTTAAAAGGACTTGCTTACTGCCAGAACAGGAAAGACTGCTTCTTTATTGCCGACCCGCCCATAAGCCTGGATCCGACTGCTGTTAAAGCCTTTAAAGAGGGAACCGGTACTTATACAGGAAATGCCTTTAATTCCTCATTTGGCGCTCTATACTACCCATGGGTTATTGTAAGCGATCCTCTGAACCCGAAACAGAAAAAATATGTCCCTCCATCCGGTGCAATCGCAGGCACATACGCCCACACTGATTCGGTAAGGGGAGTCCATAAGGCGCCTGCAGGCATTTCTGAAGGTTATCTTGATTCGGTGAGCGGTATTGAAAGAATTATCACAAAGAGCGAACATGACGGGTTAAATCCCATAGGTATAAACGTCATCCGTTCTTTCCCATCGTCAGGCATCGTGGTATGGGGAGCAAGAACGCTCACTGCCGACCCTGAATGGAAATACATTAATATCAGGAGGCTGTTCCTCTTCCTTGAGGAGTCCATTGACAAGGGTACACAGTGGGTCGTATTTGAGCCGAACTCGCCAGCGCTGTGGGGCTCGGTAATCAGGAATATAACGGCATTTCTGCTGAGGGTATGGAGAGATGGTGCATTGTTCGGAAGCACGCCGGAAGAAGCATTCTATGTAAAGGTCGATGCTGAGAATAATCCGCCGGAAGTAAGAGATGCAGGGCAGTTGATTATCGAGGTCGGCGTAGCGCCGGTAAAACCTGCAGAGTTCGTAATAATCAGGATACAGCAGAAGACATTGTCAAAATAAATGAAAAATAATTAAGGAGGAAAATAATATGGCAACAGGAGCAAGAACCGATCCTTACAGGAATTTCAGGTTCAGAATCGAGATAGGTGGAATCCAAACTGCAAGTTTTGCAGAAGCCACAATCCCAGATACTACCACAGATTCGGTTGATTACAGGGAAGGAACCGATTTACCGTTCCAGAAAAAACTTTCGGGTCTCACCAAGTACGGGAACATAACCCTGAAGAAAGGGCTAACGGACTCGGTGGAGCTTTATCAGTGGAGAAAATCGGTTGAAGATGCCGGGGCAATCAAGGCAAGAAAGAATATTTCCCTGGTATTGATTGATGAGGAAGGAAATGATAAGGCGCGATGGGATATTATGGAGGCGTGGCCCACAAAGTATAGCCCGTCGGGTTTTAGCGCAAAGGCGAACGAAGTGGTCATAGAGACACTTGAGCTTGTGCATGAAGGGATAAAGAGGACGAAGTAATATGGATTAGTAAAGAAGGAAGCGAAATGGGAATTTTACAGACAGAGCACGATTTTACTTTGCCCATGGGATATGTGGATGAGGCAGGAACTCTTCACAGGGATGGCAAGATGAGGCTTGCCACTGCTGCTGATGAGATACTGCCCATGAAAGACCCGAGGGTGCAGAATAACCCGGCGTATTTGACCGTCATCCTTCTCTCAAGGGTCGTTACGAGCCTCGGGAGTTTGAAGATGGTAAACCCCAGGATTATTGAGGGACTCTTTGCCGGGGATTTCGCATACCTGCAGGAAATGTATACGAGAATCAACCAGAATGGTTCGAATGTGATCAAGACGGTCTGTCCGAAGTGTGAGCACAAATTCGATGTAGAGGTGCAATCCCTGGGGGAATAACAGGCTACCCCCACGAGCGCCTCTACGAGGAGGTAGCCTTTCTGGCTTACCACTTTCACTGGGACCATGATACGATAATGAACATGGAGCATAGGGAGCGGCAGCAATGGTGCGAGGAGGTAAGTAAAATAAATGAGAAACTTAACGGAGAAGAATCGAAGAATATGTTTGAAGTATAGGAGCGGCAATGGTTGTTGGAAAACGAGAAGACCCTTATAGCGCCTTTAGGTTTCTGGTAGAAATTGAAGGCATAATCGCAGGGGGATTTACAGACGTTTCCGGCTTGAGCATCCAGACAGAAGTCGATTCCATACGGGAAGGCGGAGTTAATGATTTCGAGTATAAGCTCCCCAGAGGTACAAAATACACTGATATTACCTTAAAACGCGGGCTTGCCGATTGGGAGCTGTACAACTGGTACAAAGACGTCATACATGGGAAAATCAGCCGGAAAAGCGGTGCTATTTACCTTCTTGACCACGAAGGAAATCAGGTAATGGACTGGTATTTCTTTGAAGCGTATCCCGTAAAGTGGGATGTGTCCTCATTCAATGCGACAAGCAATACGGTTGCAAGTGAAACTCTTGTACTGACCCATCATGGCGTGGTGTAATTGAGGAAGCGGAAGTTACTGTAAGGACAAATCTAAAAACATGAAATTTGACATGAAATCACGTCTTTTGCAAGACGGACTACCAGCCCGGGCTCCGGGACTTGGCGGTTTTAATTTTTCCAGGCGGATAGCAGGCAAATACAGCATCTTTAGAAAATCAGGCAGGCTGCCTTCACTGATATTCCTGAGATTATCAGGTATGAGGGTAAAGAATAAAAAATTCGCACATAGAGTATCAACTAGCAATTACCTGAAATTCCAGTTCGGCTTTTATTTTGAATTTATCAGGCAGTTGATAAAAACACCGGACAATTACTATCTTCAGAAACTATACAACTTTATAAATAGTAAGAACGAGGGGTATTTACCGCAGACGGATAAACGACCCGGCCAGGCTACGAAAACATCGGAAAAAACCGCCATCGGTGTTCTTTCGCATATACCATTCGCACCCCCGAAAGTCTCCGGCTTTTTCGGGCAATCATGGCGAGGCCTGGATTTCAAGCGGAACCCCATTCCCCGGTTACATATCAGGCAATACGGGGACATGATAAATGATTTTCAGCAACGAAATGGCTTAACATTTTTCAACAATTCCGCAACATATCAGGGTTACCGGACATCTCCGCATAAGCAGCTTTCTTCTTCCTACCCGGGTCAGGACGATAAAAAGACAATCCAACCCCTGCCATCCGGAATAAAGGCTTCCAATGAAGAAGTTTCTTCGGGACCGGCACGCGCAATAATGAATGTGAGACCGCCGGAAGGCACAAATGCTTTCCGGAAGGAAATAACAGTATCGGATACAGATTATGAACATATTCCGGGGGAGTCTGGCAATGCAGAAAGGAATTTTTTACTCAGCCGTTCATATTTGATAATCCAGCCGGTTAGAATGGTCACGTATTCTGCGAATGTGACTATAAGCCATTTTCAAAGATTGTCCGACGCCTGGATTTTCGGTTCACGGCGCTATCAAACCGGTTATTCTTTTGTATCCGGTAAGCAGCACGAAGAAAGGCATTCTTTTCCTGCAAAAATAATGAACTCCCTTTCGGCTGGAAAAGATGCGGTATCTGCAAAGCCATTATATCCGCAAAACGGGGTGGCAACGGACATAAGCTATGAAAATAATCCTCATGAAAGCGGGACTGAATGGAACCTTTTATTCACCGGCTCGCATCTGGTAACCCGGCCCGTGAATATGACTTTGATATACTCAAACATATATTCAAACTCCGGGATGAGGGGTTATTTAAAAAACCCTCCCGATATCGAGACTGGCTCACAACACAGTATCATCCAGGCTCCTGTATCGGGATTAAGGAATCCTATTAAAGAAAGGGAATTTTTAGAACCGCCGCCCAATAGAATGAATGGTCTCACCACAGCCAAAAAAGTATCCCGGCAAGGTTTAGCCGGAAATGAAGTAAGCCGCGAAAATATTCACAATGAAAAGAATCAATCATTAGAACCGGCGCTTCCAAGAACGAGCGGTCATCCTGCTGCCAAAAATGCCTTACACCGGAGCATGGCTGAAACCGGAATAAGCCACAAAACCCTCCCCGGTTCGCATCTGATAAGCAGGCCTTTAAAAATGGTCTTGAATCCTTCAAATACTGTAAATTTTAGCAATTTAAAAAGAACGTTCAATATCGGGAACATACTCTCAAAAAGTAACCGGGGCATTCATCATTTTGTCCCTGCAACACAGCCCTCAAATAACGAAAACCAATCCGGGGAGCCGTCGCGCATAAACGCGGATGGGACTTTGGCAGGTATTCGGGACATGACGGAAAAAGGCACAGAATCATTCCGGCAAGAGAGAACCATCGTGGATACACGCTATGAAAATATTATCAGGGAATATGAAAAGACAGGAAGAAAAAATACAATCCGCGCACATCGCGGGGGGACAATATTGAAACCGGCTGAAGACCAATTTTCTGACCTGGTTTTTCCCCGGCATGGTATCGATTTGAAATACGGTATTCCCAATGACATGAAAACACCAATGGAGGTTTCAACCCGTGCCTATAACTCCTCTCTGGAACTGATTCTTAAAAAACCGGTGGTGCAAAAAACGGAAAATATTCCGGAAAACAGGGAACAGGCAGGAAAAACAGCTCCCCCGAATATAAACGATACTTTTATCAGGGAATACTTCAGAGAAAAACCGCTCCATGAGATCAACAGGATTGCCGATACCGTTTACAAGATGATTGAGAAAAGAATCTCGATAGAAAAAGACAGAAGGGGGTTATCCTGATGGTTTCAAAGGCGCAAATAACTGTCCTCGATACGAATGAAACTACCGAAGTGATGTTTAATCCGAAGGAATATACCGTCTCGACCCTTGCACAGACAACCGGTGAAGGCTCATCGCTGAGCTTCAATAAGGTAAATATAGCGGATTTCACAGTTACACTGCTCTTCGATACTTACGAAAAGCAAACTGATGTCAGGGAGAAAATCGAAAAGATAACCTCACTCGTTATGCCTAAAGTTGAGGGAAAAGAAACAAAAAAACCTCATATATGCCTGTTTAGCTGGGGAAAATTCACTTACAAGGGAATCATATATAAACATGACCAGAAGTTCACAATGTTTCTCC
>JAPZAN010000082.1 GCA_027460605.1 Candidatus Methanoperedens sp. | reverse complement strand
CAATCGCTGACAACTTATCTCCCAAACGTTTTACTCGTTCGTACTCTTCTCGAAATGCAAAATCAATAAACGACGCCATACTAACTAAATATAGTTATTATGTATTATATCTTTTGGTAGGTTTTTCAAAATTCTCTATTATTTATTGGGTTCATAAGAATGTTAATTGCCTGTTTTCTTTGATATTTTTTCTTTCAGTATCCTGCTCACTTCTTCGCCACTGACCTTACCCCTGAAATCCTTCATAATCACGCCCATCAACGGACCTGCGGAATTCAATCCTTTTTCTTTGATAAAATCCATTTTGGATTCAATCAGCTTATCAATAGCAATCTCCAGTTCACCAGTGCCCACGCCGCCTATACCAAGAGATTGAACGGCATTATCAACTGTCAATTCAGGTTTGCTGGCAATCATTTTCAGTACACTGCCTATAGCTTCATTTGGTATCCTTCCTTCGGACTGGAGTTTGAAAAACTGCATCAGATGTTCTTCAGTAATCTTATTTACCAGTATCCCTTCTTTTTCAAGTTCATTTAAAACGGTTTCAAGGGTTCGTACGACTATAGTTGCATTCGCTTGTGGTATTTGCTGCATAATTCTATCAAAAAGAACAAAGTTTCCTGATTTTGCAATCTGGTTTGCAAGTTCTTCATTCAGGGTAAATTGCTGCATATACCTCTCCTTGCGCTCGCCGATAAGTTCAGGCAATTTGATATTGTTTATTCTATCTTCGGTTATCGCCACGGGCGGAACATCGGTCTCAGGGTACATACGCGCCGCGCCCGGGAGTGGTCTCATGTAAGCCGAATTCCCGTCAGGGAGCGCCCGTCTTGTTTCCTCCGGCACTATCCTGAGCGCCTCTTTTGCCCTGATAATTACTGCTTCAAGCGCTCCTTTTGCCTTTTCTTTTGTATCTGCAACCATGACCACGCAATCCTTATCCTGTGCGCCCACTGCTTCCCGGAGTTCATCGATCTCGTCCTGCGTGATGCCATAATTTGGCAATTCGTCTGTATGGAATATGCCTCCAACGCCTGATTTCTTAGCGCGGTCTGAGAACTCTGTCCCGAGACGCCTCCCGGGCTGGAGCTCTTTTCCAACAAAGCCCGCGAATCCAGGCAGGTTCACCGCATAAATAACTCCTCTATTTAGCGCCTTTAATATTACTTTGGAGGTGGTATGTGTAAAAACAGATGTTACATCCACGATTTTATCAGAAACAGATGCATTTAATTTATTAAGTTCCATCTTAATTCCTATCAAAGCTTCCTGTCTTGTTACTTCCTGCTCCACAATTGTTTCTATCAGGGACAGTTCCTGGACTCCTTTTATCTCGACTCTTGCCCCTTCTGCAATTGAAACGTTGACATCCTGCCTGATAGTACCAAGTCCGCGCTTTACCCTGCCGGTTGAGCGCAGTATCATACCTATTTGTTCAGCAACTTCTCGTGCATGCGCGGGCGATACGATATCGGGCGCGGTTCCAATCTCAACAAGCGGAATACCTAGCCTGTCAAGAGAATATATCACCGAATCGCCTTTATCTTCCACTTTCTGCGCGGCTTCTTCCTCAAGGCAGAGCACATCCACTCCCACGCGGCCCGTTTTTGAATCAAGGTAACCCCCTGTAGCTACAAGCCCTGTACGCTGGAAACCTGATGTATTCGAACCGTCAATCACTATTTTCCGCATGGTGTAGAGTTCATCTACGATATTCATGTTCAGCATGCGTGCAATCATGAGAGCAAAATCCACCGCTTCCCGGTTCAATTCACGCGGCGGCTCTTCATCATTTTCGACAAGGCAGGTCGTATCATAAGCCTTGTAGATGAATTTTTTTATGATTTTTATTTCCTCAAGCGCAGCTTTATCAATTACTCCCATCTCGCTCTGTGTGGGGCGAAGGTATCTCATGAATTCAAAATTGGATTCCTTGGTATCACGAAGAAGGGTGGGACAGCCGCAGAAGAGTTTTTCTTTGGTATCAAGCTGCTGGTGGATTTCAAGTCCGGCTTTTAATCCGAGCGCCCTGTAGTCGTGACTCATCGGCTTCTTTGATATCCTGCAATCTATAAAAGAATTGTTATAAGATGCCTGTAGTATCATGGAAATGTTTCGCCGGAATTTTTTGACAGGTGGCCATTTCAATAAAGCTTATAAACCTCAAAGTCATCTGGAAACCAAATCGTGTGATATGTTTTTAATACGCACATTCCAAAAACCTTTAAGAAAGGTTTATCAAACGACGGGTATGCGGAGCATACCCGAACACTGCGCAAGCCGAAGTTTCGGCTTATCGGAGGAATTACTCAAATGGCAAGAAAACCAGGAAGAATGTACACTAAAATCACCCAGCGCTCATTTACAAGACGCGAATACATGGGCGGTGTTCCGGGAAGCAAAATCGTAACTTATGACATGGGAAACCTGAAAGATGATTTCC
>JAPZAN010000081.1 GCA_027460605.1 Candidatus Methanoperedens sp. | reverse complement strand
GGCTTCCGGTGGATGTAGCGCTTAATAAAAATGATGAGCGCGTGGAAGAAAAAGTGCACAACCTGAACACGGAATTGCCCATCCATGACATAGGCATCGAGACGATGGTCAAATTCTCAGAGGAAATAAGCAGCGCTAAGACGGTTGTAATGAACGGCCCGGCCGGGGTTTTTGAGAAGGATGCTTTCGCCCTCGGGACACAGGAACTCATAAAAGCCGGAGCAAAATCGGGATTCTCGGTAATAGGTGGCGGTCACATTGCCGCAGCCGCCGAACAGATGGGCATTTCCGGTAAATTCTCTCATGTGAGCACGGGCGGAGGCGCTTGCATTGATTTCTTAGCAGGTGAAAAACTGCCCGGAATTGAGGCATTAAAGGATGCTGCCAGGAAATTCAGGAAAAAATAGCGCAACGGGTTTTGATTTCACAGGCAATATGACCCTGCTTGTGAAAGACGTTGTTAACACCCATCCGTTTTTTTGCCACATAAGACCGGATAATGTCCTCATTGCAATATCCCCGTCCAATGGAAGAAGTAACGGCGTTGTTGCAAAATTAAGACCCATGAGGTTTGAAGATGGTTCTAAAACCAGGATTGCCCGCGGAATAGAATATATCGCTCCTGAGGTCAATATTAACGGAAACAACATCCTTTATATCGTATATTTCCATCTGCCGCGGTTCCTCAATCACGGAAACCTCAAGACAAAACTTTCCACGGTATTGCATGAACTACATCACATCTCTCCTTTATTTAACGGGGATATAAGGCGATTCCAGGGCAAGAATTACGCCCACGGCAGTTCAAGAAAAAAATATGATGAGCTTATTAATATTTACACCGATGAGTATATCAAATCAACTGCTCATCCCGAATTGGGCGAGTTTTTAAAATACAAATATTCCGAATTGAAACGCAGATACGGCGCTATCTACGGAGATATGATCCGCATTCCCCGTTCCAAAACCGTGAATATCATGCGAAACATTTAACCTTGAAGGATAATATTACGTCCTCATAATGAAAAAGTTGCGGATATTCCTTCAAATAATAATTGGCGTAGCCATTATTATTTTTATCTTAAAGAAGCTTGACTTTGGCGAAGTAGTATCGGTTCTCGGGAAAACAAACATTTTATTATTCCTGCTTGCATGCTTTTTCTATCTCTGCCTTAATTTTTTCCTTTCCTCGAGACTATTCTATCTGCTTACAAAAATCGGATACCGGGTAAAATATCCGCATGTCTTTTTTTCGCATATGGGAGGAATGGTTGTGGGCGATATTACGCCGGGAAGGAGCGGATATTTTTTAACGCCCCCGATTTTAAAAAAAAATGCCGGCATCAGGATTACAGACGGGATGGCGTGTATTTTTGCGCCCCAGGCGGTTGAATTTATCCTGAAGGTCGCAGGTGCAGTCGCAGCATTGGTATTTATTTCCAGGATTTCCGATATCAACCGGAATTTCATTATTTCTGCTTTGGTCGGGGTAATTCTTCTCATGGTTGTCGGGGTTTTAATGTTGATTATTTCATGGAAAAGCGAGAATATTACATCGGCTTTTTTAAGTAAAATCCCATATTTGCGGAATTTTACTGAAAATCTCGCATCCTTTAAAGAGAGAAATATCGGCATCAAAGGAAGTGCCGGCGCCATCATACTCCTGACCATGGGAGGATGGTTTTTTGCTGCGATGCAATGGTTCTTTATCGGCAAAGCTATCGGGATTGACCTTTCGTATTTTACTTTCTTTTTACTTCACCCTTTAATAACAATGTTGATGTTCATTCCCGTATCCCCGGCCGGTCTTGGATTGATGGAAGGGGGAGTTATTGTTGTCTTTTCATTTTTCGGGATTCCACCGGCGCAAGGGTTAGCTTTTTCGGTACTGGTGAGAGTGAGTATACTGCTTGTTGACCTGTTGGGTTTAAAATCGGTATTGGCAGTATCGGAATAAAGGCTAAGAAATTCATTAAACACGAGGAACTGGATTTCAATTCGTGTTTCCCTGTTTGATACTTCAGATAGGTTCATTATCCTATATTCAAGATATAACATTGATGACGCCGCAAAAAGTCACAAAAGTACTCCTGTTCCTTAAGAACATGGTATATGAGAGCACAAGCCCCATGGAAATACTGCGCTTTGCAAAATACTACCGCAAGAAGGGGCTTGATGTGGTCGTGGTTCTCTGGGGTCCGATGGGTGTCATTCTTGCGAAAAAAGGAAAGCGCGGCACGCCGCCGTATGATGAACGCGTCCAGGAATGTATTGATTTGGGGGTTAAATTCAAATGCTGCGAACTGGCGTCTTCCATGATAGGTTTTGAGCCCGGGGAACTGATAGAAGGCGTGGAAATGATACATTCCTTTGAGGTGGCTGACCTGATGCTTGAGTACTGCGAAGAAGGGCAGCTTGTAATAACACTTTGAGCAAGCCTTTTTAATCACC
>JAPZAN010000080.1 GCA_027460605.1 Candidatus Methanoperedens sp. | reverse complement strand
GCTGCTCGTCCGTGGGATGGAGGCCGGCGAATTCAAGAGACTGTTTTACTGCATGCTTGCCTGCATGTTTACCGAGTACGATGCGCCTCCTGTGACCCACCATCTCAGGCGTCATGACCCCGGGTTCGAAAGTATCGGTTCTCACCAGGACGCCGTGCGTATGAATGCCTGACTCGTGGGCAAACGCGTTTTCCCCTACAACCGGCATTGTCGGCGGCATACGGACTTTGGTCAACCTTTCTACCAGATGCGAGGTTTCAACCAGATACTGGGTTTTGATGTTGGTCTTTGCGCCGTACAATGAGTGCAATCCCATAACGGTCTCTGCGAGGTCGGCATTTCCTGCGCGTTCCCCGAGACCGTTTATCGTGACCTGCACCTGGCTTGCACCGGCTTCGACAGCGGCGAGGCTGTTCGCTACCGCAAGTCCGAAATCGTTGTGGCAGTGTACATCAATCGGTATTTTCACGTTTGAGGCAATCTCACCGATGAGTTTAATCATAGCCGAGGGCACTATCACGCCTACAGTGTCTGGTACATTAATAATATCGCAATGCGCAGATTCTACACCTTTATAGATATTGAGCAGGTAATCAATATCTGTCCTTGTGGCATCCATGGCAGAGAACATGCATTTAACGCCATGGTCTTTTATGTATTCCACCGCGTCTATCGCCATTTTGTAGACTTCATCCCTGCTCTTCTTTATGGTGCTTATCCGCTGGACATCGGATGTGGAGACGAAAGTATGCACCATGTCCACATCGCAGTCAAGGCACGTATCTATGTCTGATTTTATGACCCGTGCCAATCCGCATACCTGTAAATTCAGCCCCAGGCCGGCTATCCTCTTTACGGATGTTTTCTCTCCGTCTGAAGACATCGGGAAACCGGCTTCAATGATATCAACACCCAGTTTATCGAGCTGCTGCGCAATGAGGAGTTTCTCATCGTGGGTAAGCGATACCCCCGGAGTCTGTTCCCCGTCGCGAAGTGTAGTATCAAAAATACTTATTTTTTTGTTCCTAAGCGATTCAATTGTGTAAAAGACGATCCCTCACGTTTGTCATGGTTATCGTATCTCAATAGCGTTTTATTGTATAAAGGCTTTTTCTATGATTGTCCAAACAATTATTATTATATTATATTTAACAATCAAATTGTAGAAAAGTATATATATTATAAAAGAAGATTTTTAGAATAGCCAGAGGGATTATGATGGAGTCGCTAAAACTTAGAATAAAAAGACGCCTTGAGACATATCTGGAGCTTGATATCGATGGTATCAGGAAATCTATAATAGATATATTGCTCAAATTAAAAAAAGTGACAGTAGACATGCTTTACAATGAACTCAGCCGCAAATTCAAAATTTCCTATAGCGCGGTTGGTTCAACATTGGGATATATCCATTCCAAACTCGGGATTCTTCATGCTTATAAGGAATCCTATAAAACGCCAATTGTATATTCATTGAAAGAGGAATATATAGATCTAATAAAAAACGCATTGAATAAAAGCACTGTTAATCCATCATAGAATTAATTTCGTTATTTAGTTCTATGAATCTGTGGATTATTTTCTCATCAATCTTTTTTTTCTTTAAATTTCTGACCATCTCATCCGCGGTCCCCCTCTTATTTCCAAAAACAAGATTATCCGCGTGCGCGACTATTTTCTCTTCAATCGTAACAGGCATGTAATCCTTTTTGGGAATTCCAAGACCCACCGCTTCTTCTTTTGGGATTCCGGCGCCTATATGCCGTTCTATAATATTCACTAATTTATCACTCAGCCCATTTTCAACCGCTATCGCCGCACCTGCAACCGCATGTCCTATCCCATGCGTTTTTGACCTCCCGATGTCGTGAAGCAGTCCCCCAAGATAGACCGCATCCATATCGATATCTATTGATTGCCCTTTCTTCTCTGCGCTTTTTCTTATGTTAATTGCTATTTGCCTGGCATATTCAGCCACAGTCTTGCAGTGCTCTATCACATCGGGTGAACATCCTGAACTTATAAGAAGCGCTATAGCGTCTTTTTCGGTCAGGTTTTGACGGGGATCGCTCATTTAAGCTGAAGCGCTTGATATCGTTTCTTCAATCTGGTTGATTCTTTGTTTCAGGGCTTTAATAACAGGTTCATTTTCCTGGTATTTTAATTCCCCGCCGCAGATAGGGCATTTGAATTCCAGTTCGGCCGCCGTTTCAAAAAGAAATCGCCCGTCCTGTTTTTCACATACATAAAATATTTTATCTTCCTCAAATTCAAGTTTTGTCTTAAGATTTTTTAGAAGTTTTTTGGATTCAAGTTCAAGCTGGTTGTTTAAATTTGACAGGTCAAGCTGCCATAAATAAGTCAGCCATCCGCTGTCCGTATCCCTTTCCCTGCGATAGATTGCAAGCCTGTTCTCATATAGAATGAACAGCGTACGCCTTACAATATTCAATAATACGCCCGTCGCCTGGGCGATTTTTTCATCCGTGACTTCACCTTCGGGCATATTCGCCACGACTTTAAACCCTTCTTCCCCGACGAGATTTATGAGATAGCCTTTAATAACCGGATCATCTAAATCAACCAAAAATATCACCATCTTATTCTTGTTTTTATATGACTTTAAACTTCCGTCCCGGATTTTTAATTTTCTCTTTTTCAAACAGACTCCTGAGAGAGCGCGAGGATTCAACGACCTTTTCCAGAGCAGCCGAACGGGTCCTGGCGGTTGCGAGCATTGTCGATACCGGCTCATCCTGTGAAACGACCGTTCCCGGTTGCGGGACATCGGCTGCTCTCCCCTTTTCCATGCATCCTTTAAGCGTATCTGAGACCGTTTTGCTTATCACGGTTTTCTTATTTGCATAAACAATGGACTTGGCTGCAAAACATACAGGTTCTCGTACTTCGGGAAGTTCCCCTGAAAAGGATTTAACATGCGCATCGAAAATGTTTATTCCAAATGCCGACTCCACAGTATCCAGGCTGCCCTGGAAACGCGGATTTACCTCGATGACCACTATGCCTTTTTCTGTCAGGATAAAATCCACGCCGTTAGAACCCACAAGCCCGAATTCAAGAGCAATCTGCTTTGCATATTGTATCATTTCATCATTGAATTTTGAATGGAATGGCGTGATATTGCCGCAATAAGCAAAAGGCAGCCCGGTCAACCAGGGAACGCCTATTAACTGTTCATTCAGTGCAACCGCAACGGCATCCTCCCCACTGCTTATTATGGATGCGCTGCAGGGTATCCCTTCAATATATTCCTGTGCTATGAATTCACGGGCATCGCTTCTCTCTTTAAAAAGAGACAGTTCTTCCTCGTTTCTTACGACCATGTTCCGCATCCCTCCCGAACCTGATTTTGGCTTTATCATTAACGGGAATCCAAGTTCATGGGCTTTTTCTATTGATGCTGTTTCAGGATGGGGGATATCCATTGACTTGAGCTTCCTGGGAAGCTTTGATTTGTCGCTGACCTCTTCCATGACTGCTGGCGGGTTGTTCAAGGTGTTCTTGAATTTTAATTTCTCATATCCCGGCCCCAGCACCACGGCATCGACCTCTCCAAAGGTTCCTGCTAATCCTTGCAATTCATTTTCCTGGCTGGTTTTGAAAAGCAGGGATTTATCAGAGCAGTTGCATGTGTCCACATCGCCAAAACGGTCAAGAGCGAAAACCGTGTATCCGGCTTTCTTTGCCGAACATACGATACTGCGGGCGCTGTTGGCTATAACCAGCACTTTCATAATCCTCCGTGGGGTGCAGGGGTAACGGAAACCGCACTCTTCAGAGTGTGGAGGAGTGTACCCCACCGTAATGGTTCTATTAGAAACGTGTTGGCTGATTGCAATAAGGTTATATCTTTCGCCTTCGCAGATGCGTGAACTTTTGTGCCGTCAAGTTGTCTCAGGTCGAAATATCCTGCTTTTCTTCTCCCGAATACGAAACATTCGATATTATTCCAAAGAACTTTATCGAATCTCTGGAATCCAAGAATGAGTCTTGGTGCAGTGTTCTTGAGATGGCTTCGGTCTCCTTTGAATAGTTTCCGGTTGCATTTCCTGACTTGTTGTATTAAGAAAGAGGACGAGCTTCTTTCCTGTATGGTTCCTCCTGCAATTACAAAGGCATCGGTACTATGAGATTTCTCAAGGCCAAGTGCAATTCTATTGCTTTTTGTAATATATCCATAAGTGTGGTTTACAACATTTCCTGTATATCTTAACATATCAACCAGTTTCCATCTGACTGTTGACATGAACGTTTCTGGTTTGAAGCCTGTTGGTAGTTTAACATCCAATTTCAGCTTACCTTTTGAAACCCTTTCGTGACAGGTATGGCAAAGGGTTAAGAGGTTGTCGGGAGCATTCCCACCGATTTGTCTGGAGTTGATATGATGGGTTTCAAGTATCGGGTCTTTTGATTTACCATGACATGCCTGACAGGTATGGTTATCCCGGTGAAGTACATATTCTCTTGTGTTCCAGCTATCCTTCTTTACTCCGTTCTGGTATCCTAATCCTGATATTTCGGGATTCTTAATTTTCTGGATATCAAACGCAGCCACTTCAACATTGATCTTTGTAATTGGAAGGATTTCTTTTTCTTTATTGATTAGCTTGATATGGCTATCAAGTTTGTGTTGTATTGATGGTGCTAGCCATCCTTCTGGTTTCTTCCGATTAAGGAATCTTGGTTTCCTGTACCATGTATTTCTATTTCGTCTTGCTCTACGGTATTGTCTGCGTTCTGAATTGAGCTTGACCAAATCGGTTCTTAACTTTATGTCTGCAGAATATACTTCTTTCTTGTTTGTTATTGCCGATAGACCTATATTCTCGTATCCCGAGTCTATTCCCAGGGTTATTTCTTGTTTTGTTTCACCAGTTGCATATTTTAATTGGATTGTAAATGGTGTTCTTTTGATAACTTTTGCTTTATCCTCCTTTAATAATATTCGTGCTTTTCTTGGTGTTGTAGGCATGAGGGGTTGTCCTCTCATGTTAAGGATATATACAGCAGATACTCGCGAGTCCTGCCCTGCGTATCCCTTCGCAGTTAAAGCCGCATCGGAGTTGTTAGAAGATGTTTTTAAATCTGGCACACTGAGAGTTTCCTCTCTGTTTAATGCCAGGTCACAGTTGCTACGAATGTGCGGAATGTCCGTAGGTGTGTATGTATCTCTTTCTTCTAACTGCTGCATAGTATTACTTATGCCTCCTTGTCAACCAGTTTCCCATGCTCCTCACGGAACATGCCCACATCTTTCGGGTGTGGGTGATTGACTTGCTTATTACCTCTTTGCCTCTTTTTTTGGGAACAATCTCAATCTCGCCCCCTGTAAATTGCGTTCTCAAGGCGTCCTTCCCCTCTATCGCCATAAGCCTGTCAAGAATTATGGCAAGCGCTGCGACCTCGGAGTGCGGCTGGTTTCCCACAGCCACGTTCCAGTCTGCAAGCTCGTATATCTCAGGCGGTACTTTCTCTGCGCCGACTACAATCATAAGATTCCCCCTATCCGCCGCTATTTGCGGAATCGCATCCGGAAGATTGATGCCGTACATGGTTAGATGCACCACCTTCCCGCCTGCTTCTTTCCATTTTTTAATCTCACTTTTCCAGCTTGCAATCCTTCTTACATAGAACGAGCCGCCCCACCTTGCCGCTGCCTCGTTCAGGCTCTTCTCGATGCCCGAATCATCAGAATCAAGCAGCATCCCCTCTGCACCCAGGGCGCGCGCCGTGAGTGCAACATGGGTGGTTATCCTCTGGTCCCTCTGGATGCGGTGGCCGAGACGGAGTATTGTAATTCGCATAGGTTTGACGTGAATATACATGCGGGCATTTAAATTGATGCCCCGAAAAGCCCAATCAAAAGTGTTATATGAAGCCACCACCATAAAAAACCATTCAATTATCACGATTAAACGAGGATTTTTATGAATGAAAAAATTGGAATACTGGCACTCGGGCATGGAAGTAAACTCCCCTATAACAAAGACGTGGTGACAGGGGTTGCCGGGCTTATCGCAAAGAAATACAGGAATGTGGTCGTCAGGACAGGTTTTATGAATATGAACAATCCCACAATGAAGGAGGGGCTTGACGCTTTCAAGGGTACTGGTGTGACCACAATTGTAGCCGTTCCTATTTTCCTGGCGCATGGTGTTCATACCACGGAAGACATACCCCAGATTCTTGGCGTAAGCCGCGAGGACAGGAAAACCACGATAAAATTGGATGGCAGGGATGTAACACTTGTATATTCTGAGCCTCTCGGCGTTGATGAACTGGTCGCTGAACTGGCATTCAAGAGGGCACAGGAAGCCCTTTCATCGAATTGATGCATTTTAAATCCTCATCAAAAGTAGCCGTTCTTGACCTGACACACGGCGGCGCGGTAATAGCCCGGAAGCTCAAGAATATTGTAAGCGAAATTGCAGCGGTAGATGTATATAAGACGCTGGGCGCCAGAGAGTTAGATGCTTTGGAAAATTATGGCATAAGAACTTCCCGGGAGCCACTGAACGCATCGGATTTTGACATCATAATCGCTCCGGTGCATCTTGATTCCAATTATCCCATGCTCAAGGATGCACTTTTGAATAATATACCTGTTTTATCGCATCATGAAGCAGTCGGGCAAATTTTATCCGGGTACAACCTGAAAAATAAAACGCTGGTTGAAATAACAGGCACGAAAGCGAAAACAAGCACTGCAATCCTGCTTGCCGGGATTTTATCAGGGGGAAAAAAAGTGGTATCGCATACAAGCCGCGGAACCGAGGACTGGAGTGCTGGAAAAGTAATCAAAAAAGGATTAAGCATAACGCCTGCAAGCGTCCTTTCGGCGCTTGACGCCGTAGAAGAGTCTGGCATTGAATATGACGTGTTCATATCGGAAATTTCACTTGGCGGAACAGGCTGTGCCGATATCGGAGTGATAACCACAATAGCCAATGACTATAAAATAGCCAGCGGCACAAGACTGGCAAGCGACGCAAAGCGCCAGATGATACTTAATGCAAAACCAAAAAGCACACTTGTGATAAATAACGATGCTTTGAGATTTTTCGGGTCATGTAGGAGGGATGTGGATATTATTTCATTCACCGATTCGGTCAATGCTTCCTGTAATGTCTATTACGAGGATGAAAAAACAATAGCGTATTATCTTGGGAAAAAACACGGCAGGATAGCTCTCCCTCTGGCGCAGGGTTACGATATAACCGCCTATAAAACCGCATTTGCATGTGCGACTGCCGCGGCACTTACGATGAATACCGGCGCCGATGCCATCGGGCGTGCTCTTTGTGAATTTAGCGGCGCCGAGGGACGCATGAAAAAGACCACCCTTGAGGGAAGAACGCTGATAGATAATTCAAATTCAGGGATGGACATCAGGGTTGCTGAAAAGGCTCTCGATTTTTCAAAAGCGCAGGGGGATAGAATCGTCATGGTGTTCGGTGAGGAGGCAAAAGAGGTATGCGAAGGGCTTGACCCCTCGGGTGTTGAACTGTTCATCCAAAAACACCTCGATGAACTCGCAGCCCTGGTGCTTGTGGGAGAAAGGATGAAGCCGCTTGTCAATTCTGGAAAAAATATCCATTATGCCCAAAGTCTGGCAGCCGGGATTGAACTTGCAAAAAAATTGACGCATGAAAAGGATATTATTTTATCCTGTGTGAAGTGTTTCAGGTAATTAAATATGGAACTTAAAAGACCCATCAAACATGCGAAGATTGAACGTGACATGACCGTGAATGAGCTTGTGGAGGCGTTTTCCGGCTGTGCTTTCGGGGCCGGGCGCCTTTTTGAAGCCGTGGACATCTACAGGGAGATGATAAAAGACCGGGAATGCACGAAGTTCTTTGGTCTTGCGGGCGCTATGGTTCCAGCCGGGATGAGACAGGTTGTGAGCGGAATGATAAGGGACAGGGAAATCGATATTCTTGTCACCACGGGCGCCAATCTCGTTCATGATATCATCGAATCCATGGGGCTTCACCATTACAAGGGAACTGACGTGGCAGACGATGTGCAGTTAAAACATGATGCCGTAAACCGCATCTACGATGTTTTCCTGCCTGAGCGTCATTTTACGGATTTTGAGGAGAAGATGCAGTCGATTTTCAGGGAAATCCCGGAAACCCTGTCGATAACCGAACTTCTCTCGCACATCGGCGCAAAACTGGACGATGACAACTCCATACTCAAAAGCGCCTATGACACTGGCGTTCCCGTTTACTGCCCCGCAATCCAGGACTCGATTATTGGTTTGCAGGCATGGTTATACAAACAGACAAAGCCGCTCAACGTGGATGTATTTGCAGATATGAGGGGATTGATCGACAGGTGCTACGAGGCAAAACGTGCCGGCGTTATGATAGTGGGCGGCGGTGTTCCCAAGAATTTTATTCTCCAGTCCATGCTTGTCACGCCGAGGTCTTTTGATTATGCTATCCAGCTCACCATGGACAGGCCCGAGACCGGCGGGCTATCAGGCGCCACCCTCGATGAGGCACGCTCGTGGGGGAAGGTGGGCGAGAATGCGCGGGCCGTAACTGTTTATTCGGATGCCACTATCACGCTGCCGATTATTGTGGCTGCGGCGAAAAGTGGGAAAATTAAATGAGATCAAAATCAGAAAATCCTGGTCTCTCCCATTAATTTCTGGGTCGCTATCCAGAGGCATATTACAGTAAAAGGATAGGTTACGAGCCAGCCCACGGCAAGAGCTCCTCCGATACCATTGATCACCAGCAGGATAACCCCGAGTATTATCGAGAATTGAAAATTTTCCCTTCCGATCCTGTAGCTCTTCTTGAGTGAATCAATTGCCCCGAGGTTCTCTCCAATCGCTATGGGGATTGCATACTGGAAAAGGAATAATAGTATCAGCCCAGGTATAATGAGAAGAATAAGCCCGGCCAGTATCGCCAAACCGCCGATAATAGCCATCACCCAGCTTACAGCGAAGTAATCAAAACCCTTGAAAACGTCCTTTATTTCCACTTCTTCCCCTCGGATGATCTTCCGTCCCATAATGTAGAGCCCGAAGAGTAATGGCGGCGCCGTGATAATCAGAATCGAACCTATTGCCGCGACAACTGTTGCAACAATAAATACGGCGAATTGTTTCTTGTATATGTCAAAACCTTCACTTAAGATATCTTCCACCTTCAAATTCAAAGAATCAACTCCAAGCCAATATCATCCCCGACAAATTATATAGTTTCCTGATCGTATTATTAGTTATAGTGGGGCTAATCAAAGCAATTGAATTATCTATGTTTAACGAAGACGATTTTGAGAAAAAGATATCAATGAAGTTCTTACGGACGCTGAACAGGCATCTTCCCGCAAAAAGGAAAACACTCAAAGAACTTCTTCCGGAGGAAAGACCAAATATAAAAAACCTGGACGGCTCCACTCATTCTTTTGATAAAAAAGAACTTGAAAGGCTCGCATCCGTGATACCGGAATATGAGCATGATAAATTGAGGCTTCCAATCTATCTTGAAATGAGTTCCTCGATGGAAAGGGGGACTATTAAAATTTCAGGAAGGATTGAATGTATGGTAGTAAATACTGTCTTGCACGAAGGCGGAAAAAGAGAAGAAAAAGAGTCCATGATAATTTACTATCCGCATCTTCGCAAAGTAAGAAAAGAGCTTCCCACAACCACGCAATTCATGTTCACGATGTAATCATTTTTTTGGTCTTATACGCGCCCCGTTTTCACCGCCGCAGGTAAAAGGCTCTATCTCCACCTGCGACCCTTCTTTGAGTTCTAACTTTTCACATATCTCCACTGGTATGGTAATTACCAGGTTTTTACCGGATTTGCGAAGTTTTACTACTTCTCCCATATTATCACCTTTTTTATAGGATATTTTAGTATTGCTTTAATACCGGATAAGGTAAAGGTTTTCAGGCATATCAATCGAACTCCTTAACCGATACCAATGAAAATTACCCTGACCATTTTCCGGCGCGCCGCACAAAAATGAATCCTATAGCTACATTTTATAAGTTCTAGCCATTCCTATAAAAAAAAGAGGGTATCTGCATTGTTTTTTGGATAGGATAGGACGATTTTCTGGATAGAAAATGAATTTACTGCAGACACCCTAATCTATAATTATTATTCATAGTATTTAAATCCTTTCGTTTCCTGCGGCAATTTCTTTAATGCATTATCAATATTCCTGATTCCAAGAGGAACTGCGTTATTAATTATAGCATTCCTGAGCTTCTTTCTTCTCTGGGAGAATGCAGCCTTTATAAATTTCATAAAAAAACCCTCATCAACAACATCGTAGGGCGCAGGGCGCGGAACGAGTTTTATTATTGCAGAATCGACCTCTGGAGGGGAACTGAATGCAGTTCGCGGCACGACCTCCAGAATTTGAACATCGGCATAATACTGCACTGCTATTGAAAGCCTGCCGTAATCCTTGCTGTTCGGCAAAGCGACCATTCTCCTTGCAAACTCATACTGGTACATGAGAATCCCGAGTTCAAATTTACACTCCAGCAGTTTGAATGTCACTGAAGAAGATATCGAATAGGGAAGATTGGATATTACTTTATTAAAAGGCGGAAATCCTATTTTTAATGCGTCTCCTATTATGACTTCTACGTTATCCCATTTGCCAAGAGAGGCTGCAAGTTCAGCGTCCACTTCAATTGCTACCACCTTGCCTGCTTTCCTTGCAAGTTTCCCGGTGAGATTGCCGTAGCCTGC
>JAPZAN010000079.1 GCA_027460605.1 Candidatus Methanoperedens sp. | reverse complement strand
TTCACGAAATCATTGGATTCGAATTTAATATCCATCCCTTCAAATCAAAATATAATTAAAAGTATTTAAACAATTTGATAGTCTATATGAGTTTGTGATTCAAATAGCAATAATTTAATAATAAAACGTATCAATATGTTCTTCAAGACTGTAAAAAGTTATAGCAATACATCCGGGAGATTTAAAACCAATGCAACTTCCTGTTATCCACCTGCCAGATATCCAGGCGAACCAGCCTGAGATTCCGATTACATTAACGCGCGTGGGAGTGACCGACGTCAAGAAACTTGTTGAAGTAGCGAGAAAAGACAAGCGCCCTATTGTGCTGGTCTCCATATTTGATATTTTCGTGGATTTGCCCTCGAACCGCAAAGGTGCAAATCTCTCAAGGAATTTTGAAGCCATAGATGAAGTGCTTGAGGAGATGATTGCCTCGCCCGTTTATGAGATAGAGGATTTATGCGGCGAAGTCGCAAAGCGTCTCATCGACAGGCACGAGTACGCCTTGAATGCCGAAGTAAGAATGAAAAGCGAATATATATTAAAACGCGAAACCCCGGCAACAAAAATAAAATGCCAGGAGGTAGTGAATATTTTCGCAGAAGCGAAGGCAATTCGCGGAAAAACCCTGACCATAAGGAAACTTGTAGGGGCGGAAGTCCTCGGGATTACTGCATGCCCATGCGCCCAGGAAATCATGAGGGATAAGGCGAAAAAGGAATTAAAAACACTGGGCGTGGAAAGCGATGTAATAAGAAAATTCCTGGGCAGAGTACCCATGCCAACCCATAACCAGAGGGGGCGCGGCATTATTTCGATTGAAGTTCATGACAGTCATTTTGTTTCCCTTGAGAAAATTATCGAAATTATTGAGAATTCCATGAGTTCGCAGATGTTTGAACTGTTAAAGAGGTCGGACGAGGCTGCAATCGTGGAAAGGGCGCATAAGAATCCCAAATTCGTGGAAGATTGCGTGCGGACAATGGCGCAAAAAATAGTAAATGAATTTCCCGAGCTGCCTGATGATTCGGTTATTATTATCAAACAGATAAATGAGGAGAGCATCCATCGCCACAATGCGTTTGCGGAGCGAAAATCCACGCTTGGGGAACTGAGGCAGGAAATTAGTAGTATCCTTTAACCTTTAACCCGCAAGAATATATTATTTAACACCATTTATATGATTTAAGCGTAAAGCCGTTCATCCTTCCATTTGGTATCGGGAGATTTTTCAATCCTTACGCGACTCAATGAAAAAAATGACCTATAGACATAAGGTACCATTATGCGCGAAAAACATGAAAAATAGAGCACGTCCCAAACGCATCGTCCTTATGCCTACAGGCTTTAAGAGAATTGTTTATATGTTCATGCGATTATCTTCTTCATTTCGGCTGAGGTGCCTTGCGGGCTCTCAGTTTTGCATTAAACGCGTCCAGTCTCTTTTTCTCTGCGGGATCTTCTTTTGTTTTGACTTTTGACGCAGCTGTTGCATTATCCATTGAGCTTTCTAGTCCGACCATTTTTTCACCTCCTGCTGAATCTATTCTTTCATATATTTTAAATCTTTCGCCTGTTATAAAGTTTTTCAATACAAAAAAGATAAATTAGCCCTGAACATAGGATGCATGTGCCAAAAATCGCAATTACGGCTCTTGTGCCCCCCGAATTAATATTTGCCTGCGGGGGAGAGCCGTTTGATGTCAATAATGTCATACCCGCATCTAAAAAAACACCCAGGAACAAGCTTTGCGCCTGGACTGCCATCTGGCAGGAGATGCTGGTAAAAAGAGAACAGAAAATTGACTCATTAATCGTAGTTGCAGGCGGCGACTGCCATAATGCTCTTGTTGACGGGCAGAAAGCGGCGATGAGCGGGATTCCCACCCACTTTTTCTTTTACCCTTTCGACGGCGATGCGGCGTACCTTGAATCGCAATTATACAAACTAAGCGACTTTCTCGGGAACATCGAATATCCGGAAAAATTCAGGGAAATCGGGAAACTCAAAAAAACCGGGCAGCAAATCGATAAGAAACGGCTATATGGGAAAATCTCATCTGTGGACGCTTTTCGCATCCTGGTTTCTTTTAGCGATCTTCGGGGCGATTTGAACGGTTTTCAAAAAGCCATTGCCGAAGTGAAGGAGAGCTATATCGATTTGGATAACAGGGTCGCATTGATTGGCGTGCCCCCGATTTATCACGATTTTCATGAAGTAGCGCAATCACTTGGCCTTCAGATAGTATTTGATGAACTCCCGTATGAATTCATCAGGCACTCAGGGGTTAATATAAATGAGGTGGCGCGGGATTACAGCGACTATACCTTTGCAAGGCCGCTTGATTTCAGGATAGGATTCCTCCAAAAAGAACTTGAAAAACGAAAAGTTGACGGTATAATTCATTATACGCAGTTCGCCTGCCATCACAATACCGGATAAAGCGAGGTGTCGCTAAACTTTTAGAAAAGTTTATTAAAGACAACACGTATGGCTTTGCCATACGTAAACCTTTAAGAAAGGTTTATCAAACGACAGGTATGCAAAGCATACCTGAACACCACGTAAACTGGGGTATCGGTTTACGTGGACACCGCATAAAGCGAGGTGTCGCTTTATGATAGGACTGGATGTGGGTAGCACGACCGCAAAAATGGTTAAAATCGAAGATGGTGAGATTAAATACCGTATAACAGAGACGCACAACTGGAAAGACTTGGTAAAGGGATGCGAAGAAAAAGATATAATTTCAACAGGATATTTTCGACACTCAGTGCCCCACCGCGCATCAGTGACAGAAATAACGGCAGCGCAATTCGGCGTGAAACATTATTATCCGGATGTGGATGTGATTGTGGATATCGGCGGGCAGGATACAAAAGTAATCGACATAAGGAAAAACCAGTTCATAATCAACGACAAGTGCAGTGCGGGCACAGGGGCATTTCTTGAGTTTGTGGCAAATTACTTTAAAATCGACTTGAAAGACCTGGGTTCACTTCACAGCAGGGCAAAGAGAATCCCCCAGATAAACAATACATGCGGCGTGTTTGCGGTTTCAGAGATGATTTCGCAGCTTGTGGCAGGTTATTCAAAGGAGGAGGTCATTGCTGGGATGCATTACGCTTTTGCGCGCCGCATCTCATTTATGATACCCGAGGCAAAGACGATTGTCCTGATAGGCGGCGCGGTTAAAAATGAGGGAATGGTCTGTGCTCTTCGGGATATCCTGAAAAAGGAAATACTGATACCTGATGAGCCCCAGATAGTAAATGCGCTGGGGGCGCTTGAGTATTATTCTGAGTAATGTCTTTTCAAGCCGGGAGAAATCCCTATCGAACTTATGCGATAAAAGAAGGTTATACTTCATACCCATGTTTCTTTAAGAAATCTTCGAACCTGATGACTCTACCTGCCTTGATATCCTGCAACCCCTCTTCTATTGCCTTCAAGGTTTCACTATCACTTAAGATTTCAAGCGTCTCTATTGCGGATTCTATTTCACCGTCTACTCTTCTCAGGGTTTCGATAAAAACATCACTTGCACTCTCTGTTTCAGCCGCAGTGTTCATATTTAGCTCCAATATATATTTCTGGTCTATAATTTTGTATCTTCTTTTGTATTTAAATCTTTATTTCCTGAAATACTTTGCTCAACAATCCTTGTCTCATCCTCAGTCAGCCCATACAACCTGTAAACTATCGTATCAATAAGCCCATTCATTGCCTCAATCCTCCTCATAAGCGGCGCAAGTTTGCTTGCTGAGTTTTGTTTTACCTTTTAATCGCTTTCCTCACCAGGCTCGCCGACCCCTTCGAACTGAACGCCCTGAAGAATATCAGGCTTTCAGCATACACAAGAGCCTCAATCGCTCTCTCCGTATCCTCATCCACGCTGTAAATCCTGTCAAAGAACTGTTTGATTGCGAACTTGCAGTTGCTCCCGAAAATCTGGTTGTCCTTCTTGCCCGGGTTCTTCGGGCGGTAGGTTTCAACAGTCCAGTTCCACATATCCCTGTAAAGTTCGGGCTCATACACCTTCAGTACATTAAAAACGATATCCTGCCAGAAAGTAGCCACATTTCCCTTGATAATATCGCCCTTGGGGAACTCAAGGTTAATGAGTTCTCTTGGCGTTCCAGTGATGCCGTGCTGCGCAATGCCCACTTTTAGATTATTATCCCTCAAAGCCTTTGCCACCGCCTTTGTCTGCGGGATATTGATTGAAACCTGCTCTATCACGTTCCCGTGCTCGTCATATACATTCCCGTGAACGCTTCCATTTGCGATTGCAAGCACCTGGGGATGCACGCCATTTTCATTCAGGGCTTTAATGAACGTGACAGCCTCTTCGGGTCTTGTGAGCACAAGACCGTGCTCGTCCTTCCTCCCTATCTCTCCCACTTCGACCTCAAGCCCGAACTCCTTTCCCTTCATCCTGTTTTCGATGTATTTCGCCAATTCGGTTGTGACCCTGATATTCTTGTCAAGCTCCTCCCGCAGGTTCTTTCCCTCAAAATTAAAAAGATGCGAAGCATCTATTGCAAAAGAAGTGTAGCCCGCCTCTATCTGGCCGTCTATCAGTCTTTTTGTATCATCCAATTCCTTCGGTTCGCCGGTCTTTACGGTGATATGGTCTGCGTGAAGCGCCCAGATGTCGCATTGCACATCGATAGCTGCTTGCCTTACCCTTTCTGAAAACGACTTCGGCGTAAGCCCTGTGTATCCGCCTTTAAGATCGCATTCCGAGCGCGCAAGTTCCATGAAAACCGCAGAATCCGTGTCCTTTGCAGCCCTGAAAATCCCGCGGGCGACTGTGGTAACCCGCGTATTTGTCGCCATGACAATCATTTTCCTGCCAGCGATACTGTTTAGAATGGTAGAACCCGGAATTGGTGCGAAATTTTCTTTCATAAAGCGACACCTCGCTTTATGAATCCACGTATAGCGAAGCTATACGTGTGTGCGGTGTAAACTGACGCAACAGTTTTTGATAAAGCGTTCATAAAGTTTTTCATAATCCTCCCTCCCTAATTATCATCATCCAGCCATAAACTTTTCAGCCATTTCGATTTCCTTTTTTCCTCCTGCATATATTGGAGTTAACTCATCGATAGCTTTCGGCTTGATTGACAGGATATCAATTTTCCCATTGCTGATTGCTCCGCCTGCATCGGTAATTATTTTTCCCATCGGGTTTGCCTCAAACAATAACCGAAGCTTTCCTTTTTCTTTTCCCCGAAATCCCGGGTAGGTGAACACGCCGCCTTTGTGGAGAATCTGGTGCATATCAGCCACGAAAGAACCTGAAAAGCGCAGTTTGTAACCCTCAGCCTCAAGATTTTCGATAAACCTGGCATGCTGCGGGAGGTAATCCTTCCTGAGGGCGCCGGGTGCGTAGAGCTTGCCATCCGGGATTTTGATATCTTTCTCTTTAAGGTTGAATATGCCTTTTTCATCCATTCCGAACTCATGTACGCCATTTCCGGTTGTAAGAGTAATTGTAGTCAGGGGACCGTAAAGAATGTACATTGCTGCGATCATATTGGCTCCTTTTTCCAGAACATTGCCTGGATAAATTCCTATGATTGTGCCTACGGTCAGGTTCACGTCAATCAGAGAAGAGCCGTCAAGGGGGTCAAGGACAATACCAAATTCATTTTTAGAGTTGTCAACCTTGATTATTTCTGGCTGTTCTTCTGTCGCTATATAACGCACTAGCTTTGATTTTTTTAAACCATTAACTAAAACATCATCTGCCAACTTATCAAGGGTCATTTGCTCTTCTCCATAGATGTTTTTGGTATTTTCAGCTTTTTTTGTCTGGAAAAATCCTTTCTTTATTTTGTTAGCCTGTTCGCTGAAGAAAAGTATCAATTCTGAGAGCTTTTCATCGGTCTTGTTTTTAATAAGAAATTCTTTTAGCATCATTATTTCACTCGCTTTCATTGTCACCTAACATTTTCGCATAATTCCTTAAATTCTTCCTTAATTTTCATCGTATCCCAATGAGTGTCCCATGGTAAATCTATCTTATGCGCATCTTGCTGATTTTTAGATCTATAGTTATATACAGAGAAGTCGGGATTAACTTTAGTATTGCGATTCGATGTATTGTAAACATCTAAAATACATACTTTTATATACTGAAAACTATAATTATTTGTCTTTCTTATCTCTTCCAAAAGTTTGATTGCCTCCAACATACTATTACCTGTTCGTATGGCATCATCAACCAAAATTACCGTTTCAACATTATTAAAAGTGATATTATCTAGACATTTTCCAGATTTTATGGCAGTTTTTATTCCTACACCCACCAGCGAAGGATGAGCCCAGTATATACCCACATTCTTAGTTGCTAAACGTAAGCCTTTTCCTAATAAACCACCTACAATTGCTCCACCCCTATCAATTCCAATTATGATATTTTTTTCAGTATTGAACTCGTTACGTCTCCCTGCATCAATTTTTCTTAAAAATCCAGAGTTACTTAATTTCATTACCAAACAAGAAATTGCAAATTCTATATCACGGTATGTGAGGTTTTCTTCAACATCTTTTCTTGGGTCTTTCGGCTTTTCTGAGATAGTTTTGATAAGCTGATCTCTTTGCTTATTTAATTCTTGCTCTAATTGTTCTCGAAATCGCTTCTCAATAACTTTGACTTTTTTTTCCGCCCAATCATATATTATATAGATATATATTTTATATAATATATACAAAATAAAATACAAAGCTATTACGACTATAATAAGCGTATCAAGTGGTTTTGGTATTGTACCAAATATTTTGAGAAAACTAAGAGTTACATATATAAAAGTAATAATAGCAAATAATTTCGCATAAACATCACTCAAAGCTCCTATGAAAAAATTACGAAGAGTGGACTGCCTTTCTGGTGGAGGTTGGCTAGCCCCTGGCGCAGGTTGTGATTCCAATTGGTTCAAGCTATCACCCTATGCTACAGCAAACTATTTTTCATCGTATATACTTTATGATGGCAGCTATTAGAATGGAATGCGAAATCATATTAGACTATGTGAAAAATTCATGCGATTACTTTTAGTTCCTTTAGCTGGTGGTGTTGGGCTTGGGCCGCTGACCCGCTGTCTGGCAGTTGCCCACGAAGCAAAGATTCGTGGTCATGAAGTACTATTCCTTTGTAAAGATACTTTTTGTGAAATAGTGAGAAAATTTGGCTACAGAACATATACTGCCCCTACCTCTGTCCGAAATCAAGGACAAAAACTGCCCCCATTTAGACTATCGGATGTGGCTATAACATTGGGCTGGGTTGAAGAATCGTATATTAATTCTGCAATTGAAGCTGAACGGCAAACCATTCGCTCATTTAGACCTGATGTTATTTTCACAGAAACTCAATTTTCGCTTCCTTTATCAGCTTCCATAGAAAATATACCGTGGGTCGCAGCAACAAGCTGGGCGGATCATCCTGATTTTAAATCTCCTTTATACAAAGACAATGAAACTGCTTCCGGGTTTGAAGAAAGATTCAATCACATTTTGGATAAATATAGCCAGCCCAAAATAAATGATATCTGCGAATTAGCTTTCTTAAGAGCACAAATCAAGATTGCTCCCACTACTCCTGAATTGCAGCCTGAATTGCAGGATATTCCTGATGTTCACTATGTCGGTTCTCTCCTTTCACCAGAGATGGAAGATTCTTTCCTAACACCTCAACCTGAGAGGTGGCTAAATAGTAAATTACCAGATGTTGTAGAAAATTGGGAACAAAACCATCCTGTTATCTATGTCTACATGTCACCTGGCGACATCAAACCCAACCTCTGGATACCAACGTTGATAAAAGCTTTTAAAGATACAAGATTCAATGTGATTGTGACTTTAGCTCCTTTAAAAATTTTACCTAATAGTCTTCCAAACATTTCAAACATAAAATTTTTTGAGAGCCTACCAGCTATAAAAGCCATTCGTCGCTCAAACTTAGTTATTACACATGGCGGGGCAAATACTGTAACGAGTGCCCTTATATCTGGCAAACCAATGATGATTTTCCCTGACAAGTATGCGGAACGAGACTACAATGGTAGAGCAGTAGAAAGATTAGGTGCAGGTATGAACTTTAGAACTGAAAAATTTACTCCACAGGATTTGTTGTTAAATGCAGAAAAAATAACATCTGATAGCACTTTTGCCCTTAATGCCAAAAAAATAGGTGATCGAATAAGGAAACTTGGTGGCAGTCGTAGTACGTTTGATTTAATTGAAAAAATAGTATGAAAACGATATACTGGCATGTAAGAATCTACAGAAAACCTTTATCTTCAACTTTCTATATTGGAAACATATGATTCTATTCTTGTTTGGAAGACCGGGAGCTGGTAAAAATGTTGTAGGGAAAAAGCTGGCAGAATCTTTAGGTACAATATATTTTGATTGTGATGATTGTTATACTGAGAGTGATAGGTTTGCTATTCGTACAAATAGCTTTACTGATAAAGAATCCGGTTTGTTTTTAGAGAGAGTAATACAAACACTGCGGGAAATGTGCCCAGAAGAGAACTTGTTGATTGCAAGTCAAAGTTTATTTAAAGAAAAGTATCGAAAAAGGCTAAAAGAAGAGTTCTATGATAATATTTGTCTTGTATATTTAGATGTACCAACAAGTATTACTCTAAACCGAGTTGGATTGCGTAGCATGGAAACTGAACACTTTTATGGGTTAGAACAATACATGCAAGAAATAAATGAATATGAAGATGTGAAGACGTGTGACTTAAGGGTTGAGAATATTGGCAGCGTTGACGAAACAGTTAGAATAATAAAACAAAAATTTAAAATAGCTTTTAGAAAGATAGGTTGATGAGAAATTTATTTATGTGATACAATAAATTTATTATGATGAAAAGCAAAAAGGTAAAAAAGAAAAATATTCTTATTACAGGTGCAGGTCGTGGGATAGGTCTTGCCATTGCTAAAGCAGTTGAAGATGTAGCTGAAAATTTAATTTTAGTCACAAAATCTAAAGAATCTTTTAGGTATTTAGAGAAATATTTCCCTAGAGCCAGAAATTTTAATGTTGATTTGTCAAATGAAGAAAAAACAACAAAATTTATTGCGAATATAAAATATGAATTTGATCGCTTAGATGTTCTTATCAATAACGCAGGATTTTATGTTGGTAAAAAGTTTGAAGAAACAACAACAAGCGATTTTGAGGAGCTTTATAAAATTCATCTGAAGGCACCATTTTTACTTATTCAGAGCCTTCTTCCGCTACTTAAAAAGTCTGATTGCCCACAGGTAATTAATATTTCTTCTGCTGCAAATTTTGTCCGTATTCCAGGCGAGTCCGCTTACACTGCCATGAAAGCAGGTCTTTCTGCAATGGGAGATGTTTTGCGGAATGAATTACAAAGGTATAGCATTCGTTTTACAACGATTCACCCAAATGCAGTAGATACTCGCAATTTTGAAAATCCACAAGATTTTCTAGCCCCAGAGGATATGGGAGACGTTGTTTTATTTATCGTCAATACCCATCCTTATTGTCAAATCTCAAATATTGAGCTATCATCGGTCTCTGATTGGAGAGGAAATTGGCCACCTTGGATTCCAAAATGATATGATATACCAGAATATAAATTTAAATATATTTCCTATTCTTTTCCCTAGATTGGCAATCAATTCCTAGTTTTCGAGCAACTTCTTCTAAAGGTATTACTCTCTTATTTTTTATTATTCCTTCGAAGTGACTTTCTGCAAATTTAGCAAACTCAGAATCATTTGCCACAAGAAAAATAGGGGTGTATCCTCCATGAGCTTTGTATCCTTCTTCCTGGAGTTTCAGAAACGCTCCTTCTGGCAAGCTTTCTAAATCACGCATGACATAAAATTCAATAAAGGTGAAAGAATCAGTTTTTATAAAGAGCATAGGTGGAAGCTCCTCTGTGTACCAAACTTTAAGCTGGTTTTCGGGCACTTTTTTGGCATTTTGACAAAAATATTGCGTTGCTGATCTTAGATTATTGAACGTCGTAGATATCGAGTAAAATTTGTCCTCTTTAAAAACAGGATTTTCCTGCTCTGCAACCGCATTATCTCTTGCCGCATCCGAACATGGATCAAGTAAAATAATTTCAAATTCAGTGCCCTTATTCAGGAATTCTTCAAACAGGTTTGAATGAGGTGGATCTTTTCCAAAGAATCCTCCAACTGTCGTGGTGCCCATCATTAGAATTTTATTCCCTTTAAAGTGTTTTTGTAATTCATCTTTAAAGCTATCATCACTTCGATAAAAAACACGCTTAATCCCATATGTATCGTAATCTTTTGCTAGATGAAATGTAGTCATAACATCATCGTGAATTGTATTAACGATATCTTTTTCCATTGGAAAAAATATGAAAGTTGTTATGCCAGATGCTATAAAGGTCACACCAATACTTAATAAAATAACTTCCTGATTACGAAACCATAAAATAAGCACTAATGATACAAGACCAATAATAATAAGAAGTAAACTTGCTAACAATTTGTATATATCAGATAGCTTTTTTACGCTTAGCATCATTTTCCACCTCTTTCAGAAGTCTCACCTCTTGTAGTTTATCGGCTAACTCAAATATTGATATGTAAGTTTTACGTTACTTAACTCTTTCCCATGAAATGCCGTTGACAAGAGTTCCTTGAACCATTCGCTTTCCCTCACCTTGTAAGCAGGTGGATCCAAGGCAGCCACAACGGGCATCTGATGCTTATAGGCTTTAGCAATGCCCAACGCACACGCTTCAATGGGCCGCCCAGGGTTATAGGCGCGGGTCCCAGAATGATATACAGAAACCGAATCCATTTTTTGTTTCAAGAAAAATTTATATACCGTTGATTTTAATAAAGAGATGGTGTTAATATTATGGACATTTTCGAAAAATTGAAAATTAAAGATTACAAAGCTCTTGGCTACGGTTTGCTGATAGCAGGCTTGATTATGATAATCTTTTCAGTCTTTTCTATATACGGCGTTTATACCGGAGCCACACCCGCACCGTCTGTAATCACGATGAACAGTGTCAGCATATCGCTTCCGACAAACCCTGGAATGCCGCCAGTGCAGACCGAGCTTATTTCAGGAATCGAATCAAGCAAGCTCGTAAATATGGGGTTATGGTTTGCACTCATGACCTTTGTAGCCTCGGCAGGCGGAAGGATTGGGAGTCTGGGTGTCCAGTTGATACGGGAGATAAAGGTCGAAGTGAAGCGCGAAGATTAAATATCAGTCCGATAACAAAGACACAATGAACAACCGGAAAATAGCGATATTGGCAGCAATAGGGGCGGTTTTTTTCGCTGCGGGATTATATCTTGGCAACAGCTCCTATGAATACCTCGGTATCGGAACATGGCTTTCGGGCATTATATATTACACACTTTTCCGGGATTATAAGGAAGTAACATCCCTTATTATGGGCCTTTTAATACTGCACACTGGCGTCATCCTGCTTCTTGTTGAAAAGCTCACGCATCCGAAATTGCTCGGATTTTTGGTCTTCACTGCCGGGATTATTGTTGTTTTAAATTCAGGTTTTTCGGATTACCTCAAAAGAAGAAAATCAAAAAAATAACCGCTTTAGAGTTTTTTATCCTCTTTCATTGCTTTCAAAAGCTCAAGCACCGAATACCCTGCCCTTGTGACTCCCATGCTGCGGTTATCGGTATCCGTGCCTGCAAGGTATAGATTTGGAACAGGCGAGCGCGGCCCGGCAAAATAGCCGTTGATGGTTACCGCCGCTTTTTCAGGTATGGTAACCTGGTAATGCGTCATTTCAATCCTCTTCTCAATACCGGGAACAGCCCGCAGGATTAAGTCAAGCGCTCGTTTCTTTTCGCCTTCTATGTTGTTTTTGTCTCCAATAACGAACGTGAACCCGACCAGTTGTTTGCCCTTTGGCGCAATACAGGCATCGTAGTTGCTAATCGGCATAGCCCAGTATGCGCCGTCCTTGAACCATACCTCTGAGCCCGTGTAATCGAATTCCTTCATTTTTTCACTCAAACCAAGCCATATCGTGAGACTGAGCGTCTGCTCTATCCGGGAAAGTTTTTCAGTAAAATCATGCGGCAAGCCAATAAGCTCTGGGAGGCTCTTCATAAAACCCGTGTAAACAACGATGTCAGAGGTATATGAATCGTTATCTGTGGCAACTCCTGTTGCCTTCCCGTCTTCTTTTAATATCTTTTTTACATTTGAGCTGGTTTTGATGGTTACATTTTCTGGCATCGAATATAACACAGCATTCAAAAAGGATTTGAGTCCCCCGCGCGGGTAGGCCTGCGCATATGCTACCTTGTTGGTGGCGAGCCTGCTTAACTTAGACAAACGAGTCATTAACTGGTATTTTGATATTCTGTCTGTTATCATTGAAGTATAAGATGTATCCGGCTGCCGCTCATCTTCAAAAATATCCTCTGAAACGCTGTCCCTGACAAAGCTGCTTCCGTATAGTACCCTGTTTACCGATGTTTCTTTCATGGACTTACACCGACTTATTGCCTTCAAGCATGTCGAATGCATTCAATGTCAATGCCTTTGTCAAAGCCTGCGACAGCAATAACCTGTCTTTTCTGGGAATGACATCGAACATGGCAAACTCTTTCAGGTTTGAGGGAATTTTCGTGAGACCTTTCTCTGTCCTCACATAATAGTGCCCGTAATCCACGAACACAGGAACATAAGTGAAATATTCATCCATCAACCTCCGAAGCGGTCCTTCCCGCAGGTGTGTTATCGCATGAGGCCCCGTATCAACCTGGAAACCATCCACGTTATAACTATTGCAATTGCCTCCGACGATGCTGTTTTTTTCAAGAACAAGTACCTTCTTCCCATGCTTTGAAAGTGTCAGGGCAGACATCAGGCCGCTTATGCCTCCGCCTGCTACGATTACATCATATTCCGGCATTTTACCTCGCCTGCTACAATGGTTCATTCTTATAAAAAATCTTGCTGTGGAATTCCTTCCCGAACCTGTTAAGCCTCCTGAAGAACCCGCGAACCACCTGGATTAAGACAACATAGAGGGGAGCGACCTGTCCGCCAGGGCGGGTTTTTCCCTCCCGGATGGCTGATAATACAGCATCTTCTCCAGAATCTGCATCTATTTCT
>JAPZAN010000078.1 GCA_027460605.1 Candidatus Methanoperedens sp. | reverse complement strand
GATTAAAAGATTGAAATTTAAGGAGAGCATGAATCTATTGAAGAATTTGTTTGTTGAACAATGAATTCGAGTATTGTAACTTATTACAATAGCATGAAATAAGTTACCAACGGTTTTTAATAGGCGTTGGTAACTACCACAACCAAAGGATTGAAAATCATAAAGGCTTTATAGTCTGAAATTCAGTTAAATACGTTTGAAAAAAAAATTTCTGGCGCATAGATAGAGAAATGATAAAAATATTAACAATATTTGCACTTACAATCATATTAGCAGTACCTGCAACGGCATCTAATATTACAACAGTCGAGGGTCACGATAATGTTTTTGACATGAACGTAAGTATCTATAAAACCTCACCCACAGATCAGAACTATACCGTGTTTACTGAAGAAGGCAAAGGAGTGTGGGGTGGTCTGAATTATGACAGCACAACAAGAACCTTTACAAAGAGCAACACAGGCGGCAGATATGCCAAGGTGGAATGGTTCGGAGATGAGTATGTGGCTATAAATGGCAAGGCAAATAAATTAGCCAAGTTGCTTATTAACCAAGATATTAAAGAAAGGAAGACATTAATGCTTGACGAAATCTGGGAACTTGGGGAAGGCTTCACTCTTACAGTACATTCTATAGACGCAAGAATAAATCCTAGGCAGGTTTGGCTTGTACTCAATAAGGGTGGTAAGGTAATTGACGATACGGTGTTGGACGAGGGAGAAGTCTATACATATACCGCAAAAAGCTTAAAAGATGAGTCAGATGTGCCAGTTTTTGTGACTTACGTAGATAGCATAGTTTCAGGTGGCACGGTCTCTTGTAGACCAGAGAGTCCCATCTCAGAACGTTGCTATGTGGGATTTGGTCAGGGCCCGCAGATCCAGCTCAAGTACACATGGTTAATATCACAGAATGTGTTCGAAATTAAACCGGGAGACAAGTTCGGCGTATTCGAGGTAAAGGAAGCCAATGAAAACTACGTGCTTCTCTACAATAAGGACAAGATTAACCTTGACCAGAATACAATTCAGGATACACCCGAAGTAGAGTCAAAAATTGCTGGTGCTACAGTAGCATCCACATCTGTAAAAACAACACCAACGACTACACCTGCGCCAAAGCAGCCAGGATTTGAGGCGCTGTATGCAATAGCAGGTCTTATTACGGCTGCATACTTTGTGCTCAGGAAGAAATATTAAAAAAATATCGTCTCTATCATGCGATTTTCGATATTTTTCTACAAATCATGAAACCACCGGGACTCATGATGTTTGGATTGGGTGCGCTATAAATAAAAGTTACTATTTCACCCCATTGCCATAGAATCCTCATGTACGTACTTCTTTTAATTATCACATAAAGCTATACCGTGTAATCAGTTCAACAATTATTATGTTGGCTTTAGGCTTTCTTATGGATACATACAATCCCTATCGTCTTCAGTCACAAACCCCGTACGATGCACAGCCTGTATATAGCGTTTTTCAGGAACATACAGGCTTAAATACCATTGCCCTGCACACCCGATAACATGCAAGCTCAACCATTTCCTTAAATCAGGGTGCGCCCCCGCTTACAAGCCGGAGGTTGCCCTGCCCGTCATTACAGTTGGATTACTATTTATCCGATGCAATACAATGGAATTATTCCTTTTCCGTAATCACATCCACACGCTGGTGAAGCTCAGCAACACTTTCTGCAAGGTTCTTGAGTATTTCAGCGCACCTGTCAGTAAAACTTACAGACGCAATGACATCAAGATTGTCTTTTGAATCTGAAATATCCTTCATCAAACGTTCAGTCATTTCTATGATTTCTTCAGGCGTATATGTAACCATACTAAAATCCTCCCTTAATCTAATCAATATTCACAATACATCTTTAATATTTCTGCATTTTTTTTATATTTGCTAATCTCTCCCGCACATTTCTCATATCTGCCTTATTCTGGGCTCGATGACCATCTCACAGTAATTGGCGCCGCTGCACATGTTCGCATTCAACTTGTGGGTATAAAAGGGATTCAGGGTTTCAACAGCCGATTTATCAAAGGTCATGCACGCCTTAAGAGCAACAATTTCAGGATCAAGTCCCATCTCCCTTGCCCTGTTAAGCATGGGACATTCAACCACTTTCCCAACCGCCCTGTCCTCTGTCTCTTCTACCATTTCGAACCTGAATTCGGGTCCATAGAGGGTCGCTCCTTCAATCCTGAATACATCGCTGAGTTCCTTCGCATTGCTTGAGGGGAGACCAAGAGCTTTTGCGAAGTTCTTCGATTCCTTACCCAATTCGTTCCATATATGCCGCTCGATATCGTCATATTTTTCACCGAGGACTTTTCTTAAGTGCATGTCGTAAATAAAAGGCATGGAGCTTGCTGATTTTGCCGCTATTTCCCATCTCTTCTCTGCGGGAATATCTTCTATACTTACCATCTTTCTAACCTCCACTTATTAAGGCTCTTATTAATGCCTCGATAGAATATGATTTTTAATCATACAAATA
>JAPZAN010000077.1 GCA_027460605.1 Candidatus Methanoperedens sp. | reverse complement strand
AAAAAATCGATGCCTTAAGCCAGAAAGCGCCGGAACTGCCCCAGAGTATAAAAGAAGAATATGATATTAAATTTAAAGCCCTGGAGGGCAGTTTGCAGGCATTGACCGAAGTGATTAATTCATCGGCATTGAATCAGGATGTTCTGGTAAAAAATGTTTCCGAACGGGTATTGGAAGAGATAAAACCCTTAATCGATCAAAAATCACTGCAAACGGATATGGTTACAGGCAAGCCGTCATCCCTGATACCTGAATCGATGGAGAGCGCAGTTCCTGCAACAAGAGCCGGTGGGGATGTAAAACTGCAATATCTGGATAACAAAGCTGAAACGTCGATTATCCTTCTTAACTGGATAGAATTCTTGCTTGAAAAGGTGGGAAGGAATAACCTCACAGAAGTCCTTGAATATTATATTGACATAGGATGGATAAGCGAGGACGTCTGCGAAAAAATGATAGCCTATGCGAACGGGATTGATTATTACGTGGAACGTCCCACATGGAAACTTCTCCCTGATGACCATACGAAATCGCTGATGTTCATAGAGCAGCTAAAAGGAAAGAAGCTTGATAAAACCATGCTGTCAAAGCTTGAAAGGGATGTAGAAAAAGTAGTCCGCAGCACCGAAGTATATATTTCTTAATTGTTTAGAACAGTTTCTGTATTATAATATCAAACGACTTGGGGTCAACCAGCATAATCAACCTACCGGTTTTATTTATTCCCAAAGCGAGGTTGGTTGCAAGCGCAAATTCAACTTTTCCGGCAATCTCCTTCATGGCGGATTCGGCAATCTTTGAAGATGAGCCGGTCTTGAAGGTGGGGGCTTTAAGCAATAAGGGAACTTCGATATATTCAGATACAGCGCTGATATACTGCCCTCCGAAGATATTTGCTGTTTCCTTTAACGTGGAAATTATATCCTCGGTAAATTCCTTGCATGCTGCATCCGGAGGATTGCAGAGAAGTTCGTTAGCTATGTCCAGGGCATTTTGTTTTGAAATATACAACTGCATTTCTCCATTCACATCTCCGGTTGGACCCTTTCCATGGAGACCGACTTCGATCATCACTACAGAATCGCCAAGGCTGATTATTTCATCGTGCATCTGTTCAATCGGGAGGGTACGCAGCTGGGAATGGCTGGATTCGGCTTCCTCTCCTGATAACTGGGTGACAGTTGACGCTGCATTAGTCATTCCCGACATCCCAATATCGCTTAAAAGCCTGACAGCCGAATCGATATTCTGGTCTTTTTTGGGTGGTGCGGCAGGCTCTGGTTTTGCAGGGGAAGCATGAGGTTCTGCTTTCGCGGGTTTAACTGTCTCTGTGACTTCAACTTCCGGTTTTTTGACACTGGTTTTATTTTCGGGTTCAGTGACTCTGGCTTTTACTTCAGGTTCAGGTGATTTTTTCTCTGGTTTGACGGATTCTTTAACCTTTTCTACTTCCGGCCTGGCAACTTTCGCTTTAACTTCAGGTTCGGGTAATTTTTTCTCGGGTTTGACGCTCTCTTTAATAGAAACAGCTTCCGGTTCTAATTCTGGTTCCTCGAATTCAGGCGTTTTGCGAGACCTCTTTTCAAATCTTACAATTTCTTTTTTCTTTGCGGTATTCTCTTCAGGGTAATCAAAATCATCATCAAAAGAAGGCAATTCTCCTGCCCCGGTCTCATCTTCGGGCACTTCGCCTGACAGGTCATATCCTGCAGGTCTGTGTCTCTTCAAAGGTTTTAATTGAACTTTTTTTGCGCCGTTGCCCGGTGTTCTCCTTTTGATAGCCCCTATTTGTTCATCTTTCTCCCATTCCTGTTCCACTGCGGGTACGCTTCTGCCGGCAGGATTATTTTTTCTCAAATTTTCCATTTGCAGCCATATCGAATTCGTCTGCGTGTCAGGACCATTGTTTTCATTATATTTTAAAATAATATCGACTGAAACCAATCCATTAAATTCATTTTTCATGCCCAGAACAATCTTTCTTTTATTTTCACCGGTTCCGTTTGAATCCTCCGTATCCGTTATCATCAAATCTTTTGAGAACCGGATTGTATTGCCATAGTCGGTTTTTGTTTCCCCGTTCTCTACGCGTGATATATACTCGCATTTAAATAAATCAGATGGGATATCCAGTGTTACGAGCGGGATATCAACCCGTTTTTCAGAAAAATTGGTCTCATCATTTTCATAAGCATGCCTATTGCCATTCCCGTTCGATTCTATTCTTTCTATTGCTTCACTGGCATGTTTTCTCAAATCAGTGGAACCGTTTTTTAAAACAGCCATGAGTCCGGGAACAGCGCGCTTGTCACCTATCCTTCCAAGCGACCATGCCGCATGTATCCGAACATTATCACTCGGGTCATTTAAAAGGGCGATCAGCGGGAGCACGGACTTTGCATTCCCGATTTCGCCAAGAGCCCATGCTGCATTTGCGCGTATCTGGACATCATCGATTTCAAGTAACCCGATTAAGGGGCGGATAGCTTTCTTGTTCCGAAGTTCCCCCAGGATGCATATCGCATCCCTGCACTCCTTAACGTCGCCAGTATCAAGGATACCCAGCA
>JAPZAN010000076.1 GCA_027460605.1 Candidatus Methanoperedens sp. | reverse complement strand
AAAGACCGAAATCGCATCTTTAATTATCTCCGGATGAAGGTCAAGTGAGTTGATGCGCTCAAGGATTTCCCCGAATGTCATGCTCCCTTCTTTTTTCGTGACCACATTGACAAACTGCGCCGAAATACCTTTTTTAGCGTCTCTTGAAAATTCAACCCCGACATGCGCGGCTGACTCCATTGCTTCCCTGACTTTTTGTGGAGAAGCCCCAAGATCGAGGAGAGCGCCGATAATCATATCGCCTGAAGCGCCTGAGAATGGGTCAAAGAGGATGGCTTTCATCGTTTCAATCTTATATTCTTATTAGGATTTATAAACACTGTCTGGATTTGTAGAAGAAATATCCGATTACACCTATTGTTATTACAGGCGACACCCATTCCTGTACAACGACCCCGAAACTTTTTAGAACCATCGTTATTCCCAGGAAAAATATGGAATACATTGCCCCGTTTTTAAGGTAAATGTATCTCTTAATCCTGTCGATATTGCTCACAGTCAGTTCTCTTACCACAAAAGCCCCGATGCCATTACCAATCAGTATCAGAGGCACTGACAGTGTAAATGCAAACGCTCCCACCACACCGTCTATGGAGAATGTGGCATCAATAACCTCAAGATAAAGGATTTTGCTCCAGTCGCTCATGTTCGTGCCGCCTATGAGTTCTTTTTCATGCATCTCGGCATTCTGCTTGAATCCGTGGGTTATGAAAAAAGCCGTTGAGCCGACCACAGCCCCGAATGCCATGAACGGGTGCTGTTTTATGGCAAACCAGACTATGACCGTCAGGATTATGGAGACAATCGCGAAGAACCATACGCCGTGCTGGTGGAAAAATCTCTCCCCGCGCAGTCCATAATTTTTTGCCTCGATGAAAAGCCAGTGGAAAAACAGGAAAATAAGGAAAATCCCTCCACCGACAAGTAAAAATGGCGATGATTCCTCAATTACCCTTGCTATTTCGGGGTCATCACTGAACGTTGCAGTCAATGCACCAACCGGTCCCAGCGATGGGTTAGTTGCCCATACAATAAGCCATGGCAGCGCTCCCCTTATAACAAAGACAGCAAAAAGCAATCCGTAGAATAAGAACCACCGTCTGGCTTTCATAGACATCGTGGAAAGCACTTCGGCATTTATCACTGCATTATCGATGCTGCTTATGGTCTCGAATATAATGAGACCAACGACAATGAGGATAATTGAGAATATGTCCATGTTCACCGAACCTTTTTAACCGTTTAACCGAATAGCTGATACGAACCTGCATTTCACTCGCCGCAAGTTAATAATCATTTTCATGGTACACTTTTTTACTAAGTTCGGGAAAAAATAAGGATATGTTTTACCCATTGATTGTTTTTATAGCTCTTACTTTAATAGGAAGTTCCAGCATGTGGTCTTCAGCTGTTGATATATTATCTCCAAAATAATATACAACCCTGCCTTTCACCGTAAAATCCCCTACCTGACTCGTCTTTATCCTTACTTCTATATCCCTTGCGCTGCCCGGCTCAAGCTTATACGTCGTAGTAAACTGACCTGCGCCTGAAGTAGCGAATTCCGAAGAAGTTACCGACATACCCGAAGGTGGGATTAAAATCACCTGGACGGTCATCACTGGTTTTGTAATAAGATTGACCGCTGATAACTTTAGTATAATATCTTCCCCAATATCCACATCTGTCTTTTCGCCATAAAGCTCGACGCTTGCAGACTGTAACGGAGTTGTTGTCCGGGGCGTCAGGTTGGGTGTGGCAGCAGGTGTACCAAACGTCACGACAGGCGCCTCCTCTGCCCCTCTTTCTGCTTCGAAGTACGCCTTGCTCTTAAAACCAAACATGTTCGCTATTATTGATGCGGGCATTCTCCTTATCATAGAATTATATGTTTCGACCTTATCCTTGTAGCGTAATCTCTCAGTTGAAATTCGATTCTCTGTGCCTTCAAGTTGGGCTTGCAGAGCAGAAAAGCTATCAGGAATGTTTCCTAAAAGTTTTTTAAATGCAGGATCCAACTCCTTTGCAGCCTGTATTTTCTCTTCCCTAGTTGTAGCAGCATTCCATTGATTTTGATACTTGATCACATCATCTAAAATCTTTTCTTCATGCGCCGCAGAGGCTTTAACAGTCTCAACGAGATTGGGTATAAGGTCAGCCCGCCTCTGGTACTGGTTCTCCACCTGAGACCACTGCGCATCAACACCTTCTTCTGCTGACACAAGACCGTTATATGTAACAAAAAACCAGCCACCAAACAACAATACGAAGACAAATGCAACAGCAAGTAACGTTTTTAAACTCATTCCGTCACCTTGAGATGGTCAACAATTTCTCCTATATCAGTAAGTACCCTGATAAGTTCCCTGATATAATGCTCTTTGTCTTTCCTGAGTTTAGCTTTTCCCAGCCGTATATCATGAATTTCTTTTAAGACCTGCATGTCTATACCATAACCTTCTGAAACAACCTTGAACATATCCTGTGTATCGATATAATGTAAATCCTTAAGGTATATCAGCCCGCCAATAATCGGTACAAGCGTGGGGACTGCTGAAAGGATGAGAGCTT
>JAPZAN010000075.1 GCA_027460605.1 Candidatus Methanoperedens sp. | reverse complement strand
AGAACTAATCGAACGTATTTGTCAGTATTTTGATGACCTGAATGAAATGCCAGTAATTTTCAAATGGAAATACAAAATGGATGATATGCCTGGCGGGATTGAATCATTGTGATACTAATTTGGAATCGTTATACTAGTAATACTTTTGTTTTTGAGGTGGTAAAGTAGTATGGAGAATATTTATGGAGTGAATCATTAAATCATGAGGAATAGTGTTAGTAACTTAATATTATTTTTGGTATTCATTGGCATTCTAACCATTTTTTCAGGATGTGTCGAAAAAACGCCAACGTCCACATCTACACCGACTACAGCTATAACATCCGAGCCAACAGAACAGGCTCAAACTACTGAGGAACTGCCGCAGAGGGAAATATCAGAAAGATTTGTTCTTGAAATTGATGAGTTCTCATTAAAAGAATCTTTTAAAGTAAGCCCTGATAGCAAGCGGATGGCTTATGTAGCTGATTGGGGCACGACCGAAACATCTACGCAGTTTGTGATAGTGGATGGAATAAGGCAGAAGTTCTACGTTGGTATCGGGGGAGGCACTTTAACTTTCAGTCCAGACAGCAAGCGAGTGGCTTATGCAGCTACGTGGAATATCCCTATGATGGGCAATAAGTGGTTTGTAGTAGTGGATGGAATTGAGGAGATGCTGTACGATGGCATCGGAAAAATTATCTTCAGCCCAGATAGTAAGCACATGGCTTATACGGCTAAAGTAGGCAATAAGATGTTCGTGGTCGTGGATGAAAAAGAGGAAAAGCAATACGATGGTGTTGGAACTGATTCTATTTTCAGTCCTGATAGCAGGCGGGTGGCTTATATGGCTAAAATGGGCAATAAAGCGTTAGTGATAGTAGATAGAAAAGAGGAGAAGCAATACGATGCCATCTTAGAAGGCACTCCTATTTTTAGTCCTGATAGCAAGCGGGTGGCTTATGGAGCTAAAGTGAGCAATAAGCAGTTTGTAGTAGTGGATGGAAAAGAGGAAAAGCAATATGATGGTATTGGAGATGGCAGTCTTATCTTTAGCCCTGATAGCAAGCGAGTGGCTTATCTTGCTGGAGTAGGCAATAAAATGTTTGTGGTAGTGGATGGAAAAGAGGAAAAGCAATATGATGGTATTGGCCCTCTTATCTTTAGCCCTGATAGCAAGCGAGTGGCTTTTTTTGCTAGAGTGGGCAGTAAGCAGTTTGTGGTAATGGATGGAAAAGAGGAAAAGCAATATGATGGTATTGGGTATGGCAGTCTTATCTTTAGCCCTGATAGCAAGCGAGTGGCTTATGTTGCTGAAGTAGGCAATAAGTGGTTTGTGGTAGTGGATGGAAAAGAGGAAAAGCAATATGATGGTACTGGTAGTCTTATCTTTAGCCCTGATAGCAAGCGAGTGGCTTATCTTGCTGGAGTAGGCAATAAAATGTTTGTGGTAGTGGATGGAAAAGAGGAAAAGCAATATGATGGTATTAGATTTGGCACTCTTATCTTCAGCTCTGATAGCAAGCGAGTGGCTTATGGAGCTAAAGTGGGCAATAAAGCATTTGTTGTAGTGGATGGGAAAGAGGGTAGGCAATATGATGATGTCATCTTTACCATATATGGAGGAAAGATGGTATTTGATTCTCCTGATAATCTCCATTACCTTGCCCTAAAAGGTAGCACAATCTATTTAGTGGGGGAGAGGATACAGTGATAAGTATATCATCAACTTTATGAATCACAATCACATCATCTTCTTGGCTATGTAAATGATGTTGTTGTCATGTATTAAGCTGTTTTGCGCCTGAAAGGATTCACTGAAATCAATTAAACCTATGGAAATCAAAAGCCCTGAGCATCCACGCCGGGATGCCCTGTTTTTCGAAAACGAGGTCGATGACTCAATCCCTGCCGAAGTGCTCATACCCCCGCGCTTTCAGTTCTTCGACTCTCCCATCTTCCCTTTCAATGGAAAATCCCCCTTTAACAACTTCCCCTATAACAGTCAGAGGACAGGCTTTTTTCGCTTTATCGAGCTTTCCCGGCGCAACTGTGAACAAAAGCTCAAAATCCCCGCCAGTATAAACCGCAGCCTCCAACAGTTCCCCGCCTTTCAATAATTTTTTGACAGCGGGCAGTACGGGGAGCCTGTTTTCATATATTTTGAATCCCACCCTGCTTGCTTTGCCAATGTCATGAAGTGAAAGAGCAAGCCCGTCGCTGATATCCATCATAGAGGTAACTGCCCGTGATTCAACAAGTGCCATACCCTCATTTATTCTCGGAAAAGGTTCGAACAATGGCTTCAAAATCTCCTGGCTGACGGGGATTTCCTTCTCCAGAGCGATGAGCGCCGCGCCTGCCGTGCCGAGAGCACCTGTCACGCATACAAGGTCGCCGGCTTTTGCCCCGCTCCTTCGAATGAGCAGTTCCTTTCTGACGAGCCCGAAAGCTGTTCCAACCATCGTGAGTTCATCATGAGAATCCGTATCTCCCCCTATTATTTGCGTCCCGGACTTTTCGGCGCACTCATCCATGCCCCTCGCGATGTCCTCGATAAAACCAAGTTCGGTCTCAGGCGGGATTCCCATTGCCATTACAACACCAAGAGGGCGGGCGCCTTTGGAGGCAAGGTCGCTCAGGTTAACTGCAACCGACATCCATCCTATCTGCCTTCCGCTCATCCGGAGAGGAAAATCAGTCTTGCGATGGAGCATATCGGTGGTGATTAGAAGGTAATCTTCTCCTCCGATATCAATGACCGCACAATCATCCTCGCCCGCACCCAGGATTGTTTTATCTCCCGGTCCTGCGAGCAATTTCGCTATGCGTGCTATCAAATCCCGTTCGGTGATTTCGCTGGCTTTCATTCAATGATAATTTACTTCAATCACTATAGAACTTTTCTTTTATTCCTGCACCATGTTTATAAAGAATAAGAGTTCTGTAAATCGTTAATGAACACAGTACCCGGCGACGAGGAAATGCCAATCGTGGAGCATATCGAGGAATTACGCGCAAGATTGATGACGGTTGCGATTCCTGTTATAGTAATTACATCAATTTCATATTTCTTCTCTGGCGAACTGCTCCAGTTGATATGGAAACAGACAGTCCATGTACCCATGACCATTTATGCCCCGATGGATTTGATTATCACAAGATTGACGCTCTCCCTTTTGTGCGCCCTGTTTATCGGGATACCGCTTGTGGTTTATGAGGCTTTTATGTTCGTCGGGAAAGGGCTTTACCCGAATGAAAAAATGTTTTTTATCAAGATTGTGCCTTTTTCTTTTATCCTGTTCACTGCCGGGGCTATGCTTGCTTATTTTGTGGCGATACCGCTGATATTCAAATACACGATAATGTACTCAATCGATGTGGCAGCCCCGCAGATTTCCGTGATAAGTACGATTAACACAATACTGACGCTGGTCATCGGCTTCGGGCTTGTTTTCCAGTTCCCGCTTCTTATGGTTTTTGCAATCAAGATGGGTATTTTGAAATATGAGTCTGTCAGGGGAAAACGTGCAGTGGTATATGGCATCCTTCTGGCATTTGCATTATTCGTTTCACCTGACCCTTCAGCCATTTCGGAAGTGATCGTGGCTGTGGCGCTTGTTGTATTATTTGAATTCAGCCTTATAATAGCCAGAATTTTATGATAATATATTATATCGGGAAATTTGTTCATGTATTTCCAGATGAAATGATGCTTTATAATTGAAATAACTATCAAAAAAATAAAAAATCTGTCACTTTTTCATTGTTTGGCTGCCAGGGTGATTTAATAATCGTGATACTTAGGCGGATTTCATCTTACAGTTTTTCATTATAATAATAATGTTAATAATTAAATTTTTCCAAATGAAATAAAGGGGTAGAATAAAGAGACAGTTATATTGAAAAACAAAATCATATCTGTTTATAATATTCTATTTTCCTTAAATACGCAAACCTTATGAATGTTCAAAAACCATTATGGTAAAACGTGATAGAAAAAACCATTGCAGGATTGAAAGTCGGAGACAATCAACCTGTAAGAGTAATGGGCGTAATAAATCTAAGCAGCGAGTCTTTTTATAAGGGTTCTGTTGTTCCTTCGGATTCTGTTCTTGATTCTGCCCAAAAGATGATAGATGAAGGGGCAGATTTTATTGATGTGGGCGCCCGTTCCACATGGCCGCTTGCTCATAAAATCTCAAAGGAAGAAGAACGAAAGCGGCTTATTCCGGCAATCAAAAAATTGCAGGATATTGCTGTTCCTGTATCCGTGGACACGATGTTTGCTGATATAGCCGGGGAAGCGCTTGACGCAGGTGCAGAAATTATCAATGATGTCAGCGGTTTTACAGCAGATCCGGGAATGGTTGAAGTTGCAAAACAAAATAATTGCCCTGTGATATTGATGGCGAGCAATAAAGTCCCGGGCGACCCTGTTGGCATGGATGCGGTGATGGACTCACTTGTTAGAATAATATCCAGGGCCGAAAGTGATGGAATATCCCCTGATAACATAATCATAGACCCTGCCATCGGGAAGTGGACTCCGGAGAAACTCCCGATTTATGATTATGAGACAATAGATACTATCCAAAGGCTTCGTATTTTTGAAAAACCAATACTTGCAGCAATATCCAGGAAGTCCTTTATTGGTGAGACGCTAAATAAACCTGCAAATGAAAGGTTGTATGGGAGCCTTGCGGCGGCAGCGATTGCGGTACGAAACGGTGCGCATATCATCAGGACACACGATGTTGCGCCTACCGTGGATGCTGTCAGGGTCGCGGAGAGGGTAAGGGCAAGAACACCGGCGGTTAGTTCAGGCGGTTATGAAGCCGAATTGCTTGAGATCATAAACAGGGAGGACTGCGCAAGAGCAATGCGTTCCATCGGAGCGACACGGGCAGGAAGCGAGGTGATGAAGAATAAAACGGTTTTGTATAATATCATGCTGAAGAACATATCCGCAACAGAAGCATTGATAATAAAACAGGAAATGCTTGCAAGGGGAGGGGATGCGGCTCTCCCGCGCGAGGCTGTATCGCATGAAATAGATAAGGTAAATATTGTCATAACAGGGACGCAGCTCCAGGTTGAGAGACTCATTAAGAAAATAAAACACCAGGTAAGAGAACTGCCATTGATTGCGGAAATGCTCAGTGAACTGATAGACAGGAAAAACGATTCGGTTTTTGGATATTCAAGATAAGAATGATAATTTCAAGCCAGAAAGAATTCAGTGAAATCCTCCGGGCGCTTAAAGAGAAAAATATATTCATAATCGGGTGCGGGAAATGCGCAACAAAGCTCCGTGTCGGAGGCGAACCGGAAGTCCTCGAAATGCAAAAAAGACTCATGAGAGCCGGGAAAAACATTGCCGGATGGACTGTATTGAGTTCAGCCTGCAATATAAGTTCGTGGGATGATGTACTTGCCCAAAATCCGGGAATTGGAAAGTCAGATGCGCTGCTGGTTATGTCATGCGGGGGAGGGGTATCGCTGATTTCAAGTCTTTCGGAAAGGCAGGTTTATCCGGCGCTTGATACTGAATCCCTTGGCGGGATGCGTCTCCAAGACACTATGAAAGAACTGTGCATCATGTGCGGTGAATGCACTGTCTGGGAATTCGGGGGAATATGCCCTGTTTCGCAGTGCCCCAAGGGACTTTTGAACGGGCCATGCGGCGGCGCAATGGACGGAAAATGCGAGGTTGATGAACGAACATGTGCCTGGGATGAAATATACGAACGCCAAAAGTCTCTCGGGAAGCTTGAAAACCTTGGGAGCGTCCATGAACCCAAAGACTATTCAAGAAAGAAGCGGAGGCAGACGGTTTGAGCTTCGAGTCAAAGCTGGACGTGGGCAAATTCGTCGTTACTGCCGAGATAAGCCCGCCAAAAGGCACCGATACAGCAGGCTTGCTAAAAGATGCAAGTATGATAAAGGACTTTGCGGATGCGATTAACGTCACCGATAACCAGCGGGCGATTATGAGGATGAGCCCGGTTGCGGCGTGCAGCATCCTTGAAAGCAAAGGGTATGAAACGATTATGCACATGACATGCAGGGACAGGAACAGGCTTGCGCTCCAGTCGGAACTTCTCGGAGCATTTGCACTTGGAATGAAAAACATTCTCGTAATGTCAGGCGACCATCCCGTAAAAGGCGACCATGAAGGCGCCAAACCTGTATATGATATGGATTCGGTGCAGCTTCTTGGTCTTGTCCAGAAGCTGAACACGGGTTTTGATTTTTCAGGCAACAGGCTGGATGGCAAGACAGATTTCTGCGCCGGAGCTGTCACAAATATTGAACTGAGTGAAATTGCTCTTATTAAACTTAAGAAAAAAATAAACTCAGGCGCACGTTTTATCCAGACCCAGGCTGTTTTTGATATAGAAAAGTTTTCAAGCTTTTTGGATAAGATAAAGGATACTGGCATAAGCCAAAGCCGGATTATAGCAGGTATAATTCCGCTGAAATCTGAAAAAAGCGCCCGGTTCCTTAATAAAAATATTGCAGGCGTCAAAGTCCCGCAAGTTTTAATTGACCAGATGAAAAATGACAGGAACCCGGAAACAAAAGGAATGGAAATAGCGGCAGGTTTAATAAAAGAATTACACGGCATGTGCGGCGGCGTTCATATAATGCCAATCGGGAACCATGAAAAAACAAAAGATATTCTTGAATGGCAGGCATAATATGAAAACACAGGTAGAACAGGCGCAGGAGGAGACCGTAACCGAACAAATGATGTCGGTTGCCAGGCTTGAGAATATCAATATTGAGGTTTTACTCTCACGGGTTGCAAACGGAAGTGCGGTTATCATGAACCGGGGAAAATGCTCTGTCGGAATCGGCAAAGGTCTTTCAACGAAAGTGAATGTCAATATCGGGACATCATCGCTAAAAATAAATCCTGATGAAGAAGTAAAAAAAGCAAAGCTTGCGGAAAAATATGGGGCCGATACCATAACTGACCTTTCCATGGGCGGAAATATTCCAGAAATACGTCGGAAAATATTTGATAATACCAGACTTCCCATAACCACTGTCCCAATATACCAGACCGCCGCCGAAAAAGGTCTTGGAAACATGACTTCAAGGGATATCATCCAAAATTTAAAGCATCAGGCTGAGGAAGGAGTTAGTTCCTTTGTGCTCCACTGCATTGATAGTAAAACTCTCGGTACGCTGAAAAAAAGGAAAAGGATAATGGGCGTGGTATCCAAAGGCGGGTCGATTACCTGCGCCTATATGATGATAAACAAATGTGAAAACCCGTTTGTCGAAAAATTCGATGAGATTTTAAAAATCTTGAAAAAACATGACATCGTGCTTTCACTCGGAAACACGATGCGAAGCGGGTGCATACACGATATACGGGATAAGGCGCAGCTTACCGAAATTAAACAAAACGTAGAACTTGCAAAAAGGGCTAACGAGGCTGGAGTACAGGCGATTATCGAGGGCATGGGAGGGCATGTGAGTGCAGACAGGATAGCAAAGTATGTAAAGTTCTATAAACGCAAGTCGGATTTTCCACTTTTTGTGGCGGGACCCTTGCCCACAGATATTGCGGTGGGATACGACCATATAGCCGGAGCCGTAGGAGCGAGCATAGCAAGCGGCGCCGGGGCGGATTACCTGTGTTATATTACACCATCCGAGCATCTCGGGCTTCCCGGCCCGGAACAGGTAAGGGAAGGGCTTATCGCATTTAAGATAGCTGCCCATATAGGCGATTCGATAAAATACGGATTGGACGAGAAGGATAAAAACCTTGCAAGAAAAAGAGCAAACCTTGACTGGGAAGGGCAGATGGACTATGCCATCGACAGCGAGAGAGCAAGGTCGTTAGCGCCTTCTGAAGGGCCGTGCACCATGTGCGGGGATTTCTGCGCAATAAAAATAATGAAGGAGTTTGGAACATGCAATTATTCGGAATAAAAACACCGCTCATAAAACCGGGTGATGATATTGCTTCTGTCCTGGTTGAGTCCATGAAAGCATGCGGCATTACTCCGCAGGATAATGATATATTCGTCCTTGCCGAATCAGCGGTGGCGACAGCGGAAGGGCGGGTTGTAAATCTTGAAAATGTTGCACCATCAAAAAAGGCAATCGAACTCTCAAAGCTTTATGAAAACGACCCCAGGAAAATGGAGCTTATTATGCGGGAATCTGATGAGATTCTAGGAGGGATACCCGGGGTTGTGGTGACTATTACAAAAGGGGTGCTTTCGCCAAGTGCCGGTATAGATAATTCCAATGCGCCTGAAGGGCATGTTGTATTGCTGCCAGAGAACCCGAAAAAGAGCGCCTTTTTAATCAGGGAGAAACTGATGAAGAAATACAGGTGCAATGTTGCTGTGATTATCGGCGATAGCAGGACGCAGCCACTGCGCCTCGGTTGTGTGGGTATTGCGCTTGGATGCGCGGGGATTGAGCCTGTGGAGGATATGAGGGGAAGAAAAGACCTTTTCGGAAAACCACTTTTGATAACGCGGCGCGCCACTGCCGATAATCTTGTTTCTGCGGCGCAAATAATAATGGGAGAAGCGGATGAAAGCACTCCTTGCGTACTTATCAGGGATGCTCCGGCGGTATTCTGCGAAGGCAGCGTGGATATACCGCAGATTTCGCGGGAAGAGTGCTTATATTTTGCATGTTTTGATAAATGAAATCAGATTTCTGCATCCAACTTGTGTTTTAAATAACAAAATATATCAACCAAAATAGTATATTAAATGGACAGATGATAATGAAAAAAATAAAACAGTATTTAATCTCAATGTTTTTGATTATTCTTTTAATCAATACAGCCTATGGATTTCCAGGGATGACTGGCAATATATCCACAACACAACCGGGTTTGATCAATAGTACGGAATCAGACCAGAACATCGTATTGGTACAGAGTTTGATAGAAGTTGATGCTGTTCAATTAAAATCTGAAAATAAATTATTCGTACGGGAAACATCGATTTTTAAGAATCAAGGTGCAATGAATTTTTCAGGTAAATTGAGAACATGGTTGGCGGACGGGGCAGAAGTTGTCTCGCAAAAGGAGACTGGCGCAATTGTCAATCAGAGCATAGTTCAGAGAAGGAGTATGATGGATGGGACATTCGAATATGCCCTTCAGCCGACTCTGAATGGAAACATCCTTAGCTGGCAGGATAATATTAGTGTAAAGAGTCTTCCTCCTCTTTTTATTGTGGAATACGTCCTCCCTGCAGAACCCAAAGGAACTATTTCCAAAACAAAACAATATTCAAAAATGTTCCTTTATCCAACGCTCGTAACAAAAAAGCCAAACAGCATCGTGCTTAAAATCACACTGAATAAAGAAGAAAGTGCAGCAATTAAGGATGAAAACGGGAACAGTATCTCGTCTTCAGGAAATCCAAGGGAAGAAGGTAACAGTATCCTGTATGGCTGGGAATCCCCGCAATTTAATGAAATGAATGTCGCCATCTCAAGCTCCACAGTCACACCTTCCGGAATTGCAGGTTATGTGATTCTCGGGCTCCTGATTATACTTGTATTTTCATACCCGTTTATCAGGAAAAAGAATGAAAAAATCCGCTCACTTGAAGAAAAAATCAGGAACTCTTTTAAACGGAAAGAAACCGTGAAAGAGACTACCGGGGAAACAGGCGGGGAAGTCGCCGGGGAAACTATAACTCCGGAACCGGTTGAAACGGAAGATACCGAATTTGAAGGGAAAACCAGGGAAGAACTTGAGGTCTTGAAGGATGAAACTCTTTCCAAACTTAGCGAATTGCAAAAAGAATACGAATCGGGAAACATGCTTGATGAGGAATATGAGGAACTCAGGAACTCCAACCAGAAAAGAATTGATAAGATTAGCAAAAGAATAGAAAAGTCCGGATAATTTTATCCTATCATTTCCAGGAAATATTCGTGGATTCTTGTATCATCGGTCAATTCTGGATGGAATGCCAGTGCAAGTATGTTTTTCTGTCTTGCCGCAACGATATGCCCCCTGTATGTTGAAAGGATTTCCACATCCTTCCCCGCCTTTGTAATACACGGCGCACGGATGAATATCGCATTAAAGGGTTCCGTGAGCCCCTTAAAATCCACCAGTGATTCAAAGGATTCTTTCTGCCGCCCGAATGCGTTCCTGTTAACACGGACATCCATCAGTGAAAGCAGCGGCTGTTTTGTTTTTTCCACCTGTTCATCCCCATGCTTTGCAAGCAGCACAAGTCCCGCGCATGTTCCCATTACAGGAATGCCCGAATTAGCGGCTTTCCTGATTTCGGATGAGATGCCTTCCCGCTCCATTAGTCTTCCAAGCGTGGTACTCTCACCGCCGGGAAGGATTAGTGCATCGCATGCAGGGACAATTCCTTTGTGTTTTATCTTTACGACCTCTGCTTCCAGTTTTGCCTGTCTTAATGCCCTTTTCACGGCTTCAACGTGTTCTTCTACGTTTCCCTGGATTGCAATGACCCCGATACGCATATACCCAGAGTCTCCGGATAAGAATATAAATTATTCCCCAAACGGTTCTGTCAAGTCTTCGTCAGATATCTACATAGGTCAATTTATTTCATCTTTATCCACTTGTCCATCTACTGATAGCGCAGAAAACTAATTATATCAATGAGACTCTATTAAACTTCTAAGATTATGGCGGAATTAACAGAAATCAGGAAAGCATCAAGACCGACCGTTGCT
>JAPZAN010000074.1 GCA_027460605.1 Candidatus Methanoperedens sp. | reverse complement strand
ATTAAAAAAAATAAATCTACGGAGAAATAAATATGAATTTTGAAAGAAAAGGCGGTTTCGGCGGCGGAAGAGGAAGTTTCAGACCAAGCGGTCCGAGAGAAATGCACAAAGCAACATGCGCAGACTGCGGTCAGGAGACCGAAGTGCCCTTCGTACCATCCGGTGACAGACCGGTGTACTGCAGAGATTGCTACCAGAAACATAAACCAAAAAGATATTAGATAAAAATGGGCGCTGATATATAAATATCGCAGCCCATAATTCTTTTTTTATTATTTAACAGTGCTCAGCTTGAGCTTTTTTTTGTCTTTGGGATGAATTGGTCAAGGGATTATATCAGTCACAAACCCCGTACGATGTACGAGGCCTGTATATAGCGCTTTTGCATGATGGCAATTCTCTTTTATGGCGATGTTTCCATAATCCATGCGTTTGTCTTTAGTCTTTAGAGTTAATAACCATTTAGTAAAAGCACAGTAAAAATAGAAGACTGGCAAAAATCATCTCACTCTCGTCCCTTCCTTAACTTCTTTCTCAGGCAAAAGCAAGACTGCCCCTTCAACATCAGCCGCAAGAACCATCCCGCGCGACTCCACACCGAAAAGTTTAGCTGGCTTCATGTTCGCAAGCACAACCACCTGCCGCCCGACAAGGTCAGCCGGAGCATGGGACTTTGCAATCCCGGCAACAATCTGGCGCTTCTCCCCGATATCCACCTCTAACTTAAGCAATTTATCAGAGCCTTTGATATTCTCCGCCGACAGCACCCTCCCTATCCTTATATCAAACTTCTGGAACTCTTCAAATGTTATCTCAGCCTTTTCCTTACCAGCCTCAAGCTTATTCTTCTCTTTCGCGATTGCTATCTTTATCCTTTTATCAAGGATGGATTCCATTTCCTTGATTTTTTTATCCTCGATTTTAGTGAACAAAATTTCAGGCGCCACAAGCTCCTGTGATGGTATCTCAACAAGCGCATCCTCAAACCGCGCTGAATGGACATCACCCGCAAGTGCCAACTGTTTCCATGCCTTTTCCATGTTTCCCGGAAGAATCGGCTCAAACAGCAAAATTAGCGCTTTTCCTATCTGAAGACAGTTCTTCACAACATGGGCGCATGCTTCCTTATCTTTCTTGATGAGCTGCCAGGGTTCATTCGACTGGAAATAGGAGTTACCGTATGCGGCAAGCTCCATCATTTCATCCGTAGCTTTCTTGAATTCATATTCGTCAAGGGCTGAAATCACGCTGCTGATAGTGGATTGTATTTTTTCAAGAATCTCCTTATCAACCGCCCCCGGAGGAACGGCGCCGAAGTTTTTGTGCGCAAAATGCAGTGTCCGGTGCAGGAAATTCCCAAGCGCCCCAACAAGCTCGTTGTTTACCTTATCCTGGAATACTTTCCATGAGAAATTCAATTCCTTCGTGTGTGAGGTATAGTTAGCAATATAATACCGAAGCAGGTCGGGATGGAATCCGTGGTCAAGGTAATCCTCGTCCACCCAGACGACATATCCCCTGCTCTTTGAGAACTTCTTATCATCGATTTTCAGCATGCCTGACGCTACAACAGCCCAGGGCTGGGTGTAACCTGCACCCTTTAGCATTGCAGGCCAGAAGATGCAGTGATGGTACGTGATATCCTCGCCTATGAAATGAATTATACGCGAATCCTGTCTCCAGTATTTTTCCCAGTCGTTACCTGTTTTGTTCACCCATTCCTCAGTAAATGAAATGTATCCGATTGGCGCGTCCACCCACACATAAACGACGAGGTCATCGTGACCCGGGAATCGCACGCCCCATTCGAGATTTCTTGTGATACACCAGTCTTTAAGCTCCTTAGCCCATTCCTTTGCATAATTTATGGCATTGGATGTGCCTCCGAGCGTATTCAGGTACTCCGAGAGAAAACCGCTAAAAGCTGAAAGTTTGAAAAAGAAATGCTCCTGCTCGCGGTATTCAGCAGGATTCCCGCATATCCTGCACTTTGCATTCTTTATCTCGCCGGGTTCAAGATGTTTTCCGCATCCCTGGTCGCATTCATCTCCCCGCGCAAGTTTTCCGCAATACGGGCAGATACCTTCCACATACCTGTCAGGGAGAAACCGATTATCATGAGGGCAATAGGCTAATCTTATGACCTGCGGGTAAACATATCCGCGCTCAATGAGGGCTTCAACGATACTGTTTGTCCGTGCATGGTTTGTGGGTGAATCCGTATTCCCGAACACGCTGAATTCCACTTCCATCGCCTTGAAAATAGTCTCAAAATGTTTATGATATTTATTGACAAGCTCTGTCGGGGTTATCCCGAGTTCTTCAGCATTCACCACAATAGGGGTTCCGTGGGCATCGGAGCCGCATACGAATACGGCATCCTGACCCTGTTTCCTGAGCGCTCTTACGAAGATATCCGCAGGTACATAAGTGCGGAGGTGCCCGATATGGCATTTGCCGTTGGCATAAGGGAGTCCGCAGGTTACAAGGACCGGTTCTCTGGATGGGAAGTTGGGCATGAGTTTCTACATGGAATTTCCATATAAAATACATTTCCTATTTCATTTTTCTTGTTTTAAGTTTATCAAAAGGTTATAACAGCAATCATTATATCAAATTAAATTGATTTAACACAACTTTATTTGAGTTGATTGCATGATTTATCCAGGCGGAACCCCCACGCAACCGGAAATAATCGCGGTGGCTTTATCAAAACTCGAAATCAAGCCAACGGATGTATTCGTTGATGTCGGATGCGGGAGCGGTTCGGTTTCCATCGCAGCAGCGCGCTCGGCAAAGCATGTATATGCCATCGACAGCAGGGATGAAGCAGTTCTGGCTGCATCGGGCAATATCAAAGAATGCGGCATTAATAACGTCACAGTGTTAAAAGGCGATGCGGTTTCGTTACTTTCGGATTTGGACATCGACTGCGCTTTCCTTGGCGGAAGCCAAAACATCGAGAAGGTTCTTGAAATATTGCTGGAAAAAACCGGGAGGTTCGTGGTCAGCGCCGTCAGGATTGAAACTGTAGCGCTGGCACTTGGGATAATAAAAAAGAACAACAGATTCAAGGAATTACTTCAGATACAATTATCAAGGGGAAATGAGCTTGCAGGCGGTACTATGTTCAAACCCGAGAATCCTGTATTCCTGATTGTGGGCGGTGCCTGATGCTGGTCGGTATAGGGCTCGGACCCGGAAACCCCGACCTTCTTACGCTGGCTGCCATAAAAGCATTAAAAGAAAGCAAGAAAGTATACGTGCCCGGGAAAATGGCCGCGAAACTGGTCGCGCCTTATGCTAAGCCCTACTTACTTGAATTTCCCATGATACAGGATATAGCGGAACTTTCAAAAATATGGGAAAAAAATGCCGGGGTGGTGGCAGAAGAGGCGAAAAAAGGCATGGTCTCGTTTGCAGTCCTTGGCGACCCCAATGTTTTTTCTACGTTTTCGCATCTTAGAAGGACGATTAAGGAAAAATACCCCGAAATCGAGATAACTACAATCCCGGGAGTCAGCGCTATAACGGCACAGGCTGTGCGGACGAATACAAGCATCGACGGCTCGTTTATAGTAAGCGATGGTTCCCCGGTCACAACCAAAATAATCCTGAAAGCAAAGCATCCCGGAAATGTAAAAAAGTCGTTAATTGAAGAGGGTTTTAATGAGTTCATTTTTGCAGAGAGGCTGTTTATGGATAATGAACGCATCACCGGTGAAATCCCGGAATCAGGTGATTATTTCAGCCTTATGGTTGCTAAGAAGAGAAAAGAAGGAAAAGAGGGCAAAAAAGATAAAAAAGTCGTGTATTTCGTTGGTGCAGGTCCTGGAAATTCGAAATATATTACTGTAAAAGGGCGCGAGCTTCTTGAATCAGCAGACGTTGTGATGTATGCGGGTTCGCTTGTGAATCCTGAAGTTTTGAATTATTCATATGGTGAAAAAATCGATAGCTATGGTATGAAGCTTGAAGAAATAATAGATGTCCTTGCAAACGGCGTCGAGGCGGGAAAAACAGTTGTCCGGCTGCACAGCGGTGACCCTTCATTGTACGGGGCTATTATCGAGCAGATTGATGGATTGAAAAAACGCGGTATAGATATTGAAATCATCCCGGGAGTTACTTCGCTTTTTGCTTCTGCAGCCTCGCTTAAAACCCAGCTTACGATAAACGGTATTACAGAGACGCTGATAATCACAAGACCTGCAGGAACCACGCTTGAAAAGGACTCGCTGCGTGAGTTATCGCGCCATAATGCCACCATGGCGATATATCTTGGAACAGATAAACTCCGGAAAATAATGAACGAGGTGGCATATCCCAGAGAAACGCCTGCTGCCGTGGTATATCATGCATCATGGGAAGATGAAAAAGTAATTCTCGGGACAGTTGGCGATATTGCGGACAGGGTAGAAGCCGAGGGGATTGATAAATCGGCGATGATCATTATAGGGAATGTGCTGTCACCGGAGAATTTCAAGAGGTCTCATCTTTATGGATGAACCTGCAATCATCACATTTTCGCGCAATCTTGATATCGCGGAAAAGTTACGGAATTTCACAGGCGGAACTGTAATTACTTACTCAAAAGATGCTTTCAAGGAGGCATTTGAGGAATACGACTCGATAATAGCCGTGATGGCAGCGGGAATAGCGGTCAGGAACATTGCACCCCTGATACGCGATAAATGGAAAGACCCGGCGGTTGTGGTTGTGGATTCTGGTTTGAATTTCGCAATACCCATACTTGGAGGACATCATGGGGGAAATGAGCTTGCAATCAAGCTTGCAGGCATGGGTATAACTCCAGTAATAACTACGGCCACAGAAGTGAAGGGAAGAGATTCTGTGGAGGGAATTGCTGACACACTTGGGTGCATGATTATCAACAAAGATTCAACAAAAAAAGTTAATACTGCATTACTTGACACGGATGTCGAAGTCCTGCAATTAAAAGGCCCGAAGATTGTGCTTGTGGATGACGATGTCAGTGTGCTGAAAAGAGGCGGGTTGATTGTGGGGATTGGCGCCAATCGCGGAGTCGAAAAAAGCGAGGTTATTGAAGCGATTACCGGCGCGCTTTCAGAAATCAATGCCGGCATAGAAGATGTGAGATGCTTTGCATCTGCAGCTATTAAAGAAAACGAGCAGGGCATCATTGATGCGGCTTTATCATTCGGAAAGGAAGTCAGATTCGTTCCCCATGAAATCATCAATACTATCAAGGCTCCCTCAAAGTCCAAAGCGAAGCAGCTTGGATTGAACGGGGTTTGTGAACCCGCAGCGCTCGCATTGTCTGATGAAAAAAAACTGATACTTAAAAAGAGGATTTACGGTAATGTCACCATCGCAATCGCAAGGTAAGTTATATATTGTGGGCATAGGCCCGGGGGCAGTTGAACACCTCACAAAAAAAGCAGAAACGGTGCTGCTTGAATCTGATTATGTTGTAGGCAACGGCACATATCTTGACCAGATTGCCGGGGTTATAAAAAATGCAAAAATCATACGAAGCGGGATGGGCGGCGAACTTTCGCGCGCAAGGAAAGCGGTTGAACTTGCAAAGGACCATGTTGTTTCAATAATCAGCGGCGGGGATGCTAATATTTATGGAATGGCGGGGCTTGTGTTTGAGATGGCGGAGAAAACGGGGGATATAAACATCGAGGTCATCCCGGGGGTTACAGCGATAAGTGCTGCCGCTTCACTTCTCGGGGCGCCGCTGGTGAACGATTTTGCTGTTATAAGCCTGAGCGACCTTTTGACGCCCAAAGAGATAATAGAGCGCCGGCTTGACAGCGCAGTTCGGGCTGATTTTGTGATTGCTATTTACAATCCAAAGAGCAGGAACCGCAGGGAGAATTTTGGAAAGGCTATAGATACCATACGAAAATACAGGGACGATGGGACGCCTGTGGGAATCGTGAAAAATGCAACGCGTGAAGGAGAAACAGTTATTGCGACAACACTTGGTAGAATTATGGAATACAATGATGAAATCGATATGAGCACGATTGTGCTTATCGGGAACAGCGAATCGAGGCTGTGGGAGAACAGGATAATTACTCCAAGAGGTTACCAGAGGAAGTATGAATACTGATAGTTGTGGTAGTGCGTATCCACGTATGGCGCAGCCATACGTGTGTGCGGAGTCGAGAACCCGCAGGGTTTCGGAGCCGAAGTATGAATACTAGCTTTGGCGCACGGACAAGAGAAGCCAGAGAAATCAGCGAGAAAAGCCGTGCAATCGTTCGCAGCATTGTGAAAGGCGACACGCCAGAGGACAGGATACGGCAGCGCTGCGTGATGGCGACAGGCGACCCCGCATTTGCAGACCTCATGAGGTTTAATAACGATCCGGTAAAGGCTGGAATTTTAGCGATAAAAAAAGGCGCCACGATTTTCACGGACATAAAAATGGCGCAGGTGGGAATAACAAAGAGGGGGCATAATTGTGATGTCAGGTGCGTCCTTGATGCAGGAAGTGATATTGCAGAAAGGACATGCGCAACAAGAACCAGCGCGGGCTTCATGGCGCTTGAAAAAGAGCTTCCCGGCGCTATAATCGTAATCGGAAATGCACCATCGGCTGCGCTGACTGTATGCGATATGATAGAGCGCGGGCTTAAACCTGCGCTCCTTGTAGCTACACCAGTGGGATTCGTGAATGCTGCCGAGTCAAAGGAGCGTGTGAGGGCGCTGGATGTGCCCTCTATCACCTGCGTGGGGACAAGAGGAGGAACGCCTGTTGCGGTTGCAGTGCTGAATGAGATGATGGAGATAGCCTTCAGCGGAAAAAACTAAAATTGCCCAAAGAATTTAAATACTTCTTCATCGTCTAAAGCGAAAAGTACGGTGCGTATATATTACGCAAGTTGAAGTCGATCAAAGTCGGATTTGATGAATTGCGAGGGCCAATGCGGTTATCGTATGCCCGCCAATGCATGTAAATCAAAATCTATTTGTGATGACCTATTTGCAGGCCCGATGGTTTGCAGCTTGCAGTAAAAATCCCACGTATTAGTATTACATATTGTCAAAGGAGGAAAAATGTCACATCCCCACAGACCAAGGCGCGGGTCAATTGCATACAGCCCGCGAGTAAGAGCAAGAAGTGAAACCCCCCGTGTAAGAGCGTGGCCTCTGATAAAAGAGCCCAAGCTGTTAGGATTTGCAGGTTACAAGGCCGGCATGACGCATCTGGTTATGAGAGATGACGCCCCAAACAGCCTGACCACAGGGATGGAAATTTCAGTACCTGTAACCATTATGGAAGCCCCTGCAATGAAAATTGCAGCTATCCGGGTTTATAAAAATACTACTTATGGCTCAAGCGCAATAGCCGAAGCATGGACAACCGAGCTTGATAAAGAACTTAACCGTGCCATCACGGTTCCAAAGAAACATGACCTTCCGGCGGCACTTGCCAAAATAGAACAGCTTATAAAAGACGGCGTTGCCAAGGATTTAAGAGTAATAATGTACACTCTGCCTGAGAAGGTAACTGGCATCCCCAAGAAAAAACCCGAAATCATGGAAAACAATATCGGTGGTACTGATTTGAAAGCACGGTTTGATTATGCAAAGACCATTCTGGGCAAAAATGTCAGTATAAATGATGTATTCAAGAACGGCGACATTATCGATGTTCTTGGCATAACAATAGGAAAAGGGGTACAGGGACCGGTTAAGCGCTGGGGCATACAGCTTCAGAAATCAAAACATTCAAGAGCGGGCAGCGTTAGAGAGATAGGCACACTCGGACCGTGGCATCCTTCGCATGTAAGCTGGAGGGTTCCGCAGCTGGGACAGACCGGATACCACCAGAGAACCGAATTCAATAAAAGGATAATGCAAATCGGTAAAGATGGTAAGACAGTAACTCCCGAGGGCGGGTTTTTGAATTACGGAATTGTTAGGAACGATTACATCATTATCAAGGGCAGCCTGCCCGGACCGGCAAAAAGACTTGTGCGCATACGGCCGGCAATAAGACCGAATAAACAAGTACTGGCGCAGACTCCGGAGATAACGTATATAAGTCTCGAGTCAAAACAAGGGTGATTCTATGGATATCAACATAATCGATTTATCAGGAAATACAACAAAGAAAATCTCATCGTCGTTATTTGACGAAACCTACCGCCCTGATCTTATAAAGAAAGCGGTGCTTGCAGCCCAGGCGAACAGGCAGCAGCCCTACGGTCCGCATATGTACGCAGGCTTGAGAACCTCAGCCGAAGGATGGGGACCGGGACGCGGCGTGTCAAGGGTTGCCAGGTTAAAGAACGGCAGCAAATCAGCAAGAATACCACAGGCAGTTAAGGGAAGAGAGGCGCATCCGCCGAAACCTGAAAAAGACAGGACAGAAAAAATCAATGACAAAGAGCGTAAAAAAGCTATCAGGTCAGCACTTGCAGCGACAGGTAATCTGGAACTGGTAACGAAAAGGGGACACAAATTCTCTGCGCAATTACCTTTGATCGCGGTTGATAATCTTGCGGCTCTTACCAAAACAAAAGATGTAAAATCTTTCCTGGAAGCAGCAAAGGTCTGGGACGATATAGAGAGAGCAAAAGACACTACCATCAGGGCAGGAAGAGGAAAGCTCAGGGGCAGGAGATACAAGAATACAAAGAGTATTTTGATCGTGACAGCCGAGGATAATGGAATAGCCAAAGCGGCACGCAATCTTGCCGGAGTGGACATTGTTATTTTCGATCAGCTTAACACAGAATTATTGGCTCCGGGAACACATGCGGGACGTTTGACAATATTTACCGAATCGGCAATAGCAAAGCTCGAGGAGGCAATGCAATGATCCAGCATCCTTATGTGACAGAAAAAGCTACATTGATGGCTGAAAAGGATAACGTTCTCCAGTTCATCGTTGATGTCAGCGATACTAAACCAAAAGTGAAAAAAGAGATAGAGGCACTCTTTAATGTGAAGGTGGCAGGCGTCAATATGATGCTGACCTCCAAAGGAAAAAAGAAAGCCATCGTAACATTTGAGGAACCCAACACAGCGACTGAACTTGCCTCAAGGTTGGGAATATTTTAAGGTGATAATATGGGACATAGAATTATTGCTCAGAGCAGGGGAAAAGGTTCTCCGACGTACAAAGCGCCCTCTCATAAATTCAAAGCAAACCTTGAACATTTAAAGGTAGAAGAGGGGATTGTCACGGGAAAAGTACTTGAAATAATCCATGATACTGCACGCTCCGCACCCATTGCGCGCATATCATTCAGCAACGGCGAGGAACGGTTGATGCTTATACCGGAAGGCACTGAGGTCAGCCAGACCATACAATGCGGTATATCCGCAGCCGTAGAGCCGGGCAATACCCTGGTGCTTGCGGAAATCCCCGAAGGGGTTCCAATCTGCAATATAGAATCACAGCCTGGCGATGGAGGAAAATTCGCAAGGGCTTCAGGAATGTACGGGATTCTTGTGGCGCATGATGTAGGCAAGACCGTGGTGCAACTGCCAAGCGGCGAGATGAAATGGCTTAATCCCAAATGCAGGGCAACAATAGGCGTTGTGGCTGCCGGAGGGCGCACCGAAAAGCCGTTCATCAATGCAGGCAAGAAATACCACAAGATGAAAGTCCGGGCAACCAAATGGCCCAGAAGCAGGGGCGTTGCCATGAACGTGGTAGACCATCCCTTCGGAGGCGGAGGGCGGCAGCATCCGGGAAGACCAAAGACCGTAGCCCGCGGCACACCACCAGGGCGAAAAGTCGGCTCGATAGCGGCAAGAAGAACCGGAAAGAAGTGATAATACATGGCAAGAAGAGAATCATCTAAAATACCCAAAAGGAAGGGAGAATTCACATACAGAGGAAAAACACTTGAAGACCTCAAGAAGTTGACCCAGGACGAGTTCGCGCTGCTGGTCCCGGCAAGACAGCGCCGGACATTACAGCGTGGCCTTTCGGAAGACCATAAGAAATTGATGCACAAAGTCAGGATTAAAGACCAGAATATCAGGACGCATTTGCGGGATATGATAGTACTGCCTGAAATGATTGGCCTGAAAATCGCCATCCATAGTGGAAAAGAGTTTGTGCCGATTGATATTATTCCTGAAATGGTTGGTCATTATTTCGGTGAATTCGTGCTGACACGAAAGAAAGTTTCACATGGAGCAGCAGGTATCGGAGCTACAAGATCAAGCAAATTCATCCCGCTGAAGTGATGTACATGAAATTAAATTACTCAATCGAACCGGAACCCGAAAAAACTTCAAAGGCTCTGGGCAAGGAACTTCATATTTCAAAAAAACATGCGCATGAGATAGCATCTGCAATAAAAGGCATGAAGCTCAATAAAGCCAGAGGTTTTCTTGAGGATGTGTCCGAGCTTAAACAGGCCGTGCCTTATAAGAGATATACAAGAAACATTCCCCACAGGAAAGGGATGTGTACGGGCAGGTACCCGCAGAAAGCTGCAAAGGAATTCCTCAAGGTATTAAAAAATGCCGAAAGCAACGCCACATATAAAGGGCTTGACCCTGAGAACATGAGAATAACCCATATAGCAACCAAGAAAGGCCATACATATATGGGGCAGTTTAAGCGAGCGCAGGGCAGGGCTTCTCCAAAGAACCACGAAACAGTCAGTGTTGAAATGATACTGGAGGCGTAATAATGGGAGTTGAAAGAAAATTCGTCAAGAACGGTCTTGATAAGGC
>JAPZAN010000073.1 GCA_027460605.1 Candidatus Methanoperedens sp. | reverse complement strand
GCAGACTTCGCAACTTTCACTTCGCCCGTGATAGGCTTCATAACATTTCCTGCCAACGAAGGATTTAGTATGCGGATACCAGCTTTCTGCGGTTGGGTTTACGCGTAGAATGTTCATATCTTTGTCGATTATTCCGATGCCATCCTGAATGCTTGCGAAGATGCTTGCCAGGAAGCGCTCCCCCTTACGCAGCTCCTCTTCAGTCCGCTTAAGCCCGGTGATATCTCTGACAACCTTGATTCCCGCTACGATTTTCCCTGTAGAATCTCTTAAAGGCGATCCCGTAAGTTCGAAGTATGATGTCCCTCTGTCAGTGGCAATGCATCTTTCCGATTTATGAATCTTTCCATCCCTGAAAGATAGTTCAACAGGGCAATCTTCACAGATAGTATCCCTGCCTTCATACACTTTGTAGCAGTACTCTCCGATATGGTTCCCGTATAAGTCGTTCTGAACCTGGTTTTGATATAATATCTTATAATCAGTATCCTGGATGATGATGCCATCACCTAAAGATGCAATAATCGCCTCGGATTTATTTTTCTCCTCCTCAGCCTTTACGGTAGCTTCTTTCAACGCCTCTTCCACCTGTTTACGCTCGGTGATATCTTTCAAAATCCCCATACTTGCTACCCTGCCGCGATAAGTTACAAGCCCCACATTCATATTGACAACGATTCTTGCCCCGTCCTTACGCATCACATGGAATTCGTATTCATCAGGGACATTTTCTCCCGCCTGCCTTCGATAATAACGGTCTGCTACCATTTCCAGATCCTCCGGTGCAACTAAATCCTTGAAATCCCTGCCGGTAATTTCCCCTACCTGGTAGCCAGCTGTTCTGGCAAATGCCTCATTGACAAATTGAAGTTTGGCATTCTGGATAATAAATACGCCTTCCTGGATATTCTCAACCAGCATCCGGTATTTTTCCTCGGATTGCCGCAGCGACTCCTCTACCTGCTTGCGCCTATCCATGTTCAAGTGGGTGTGGGCACCGAATATTATCAGGACGAACCCAAATAAAAGCCGGACCCCGATTTCATTGACAGTTGGGGATAGTAGTTGTCCCATAAGAGTCCCCTCATGGAATATAATAGAATCTAAAATGGAATCCAGAACCCAGGCAATTGCTGCAAGTCCTATGCTTGTTCCTATTAATCCTCCAAAACCTGCAAACCGTGGTTTTACACTTCTATCGCCGGTCACACCGTATCCTCCTATGGATTCCACGGATACAGAGGCTCGATTGATACCACCGCTAAGTTTTTCACTTTTTTGTTCATAACTGCTGCGTATGCCCCATGTTTATTATTTTGCAGTTTTCTATCTAATCTTTTATGAATAATGTACATTTATAGTTTACGTGGTTTGCAGCGAAGTTCCCGCCTCCAAACAAAGGCATCATTTTCAGTATTATCGCTTTCCTATAAGTGTACTAACCGATTCTGCGATGGCATTCGATACATCGGCAGTCGAATAAGAACCACCAAGGTCAGGCGTTACTATCCCCTGCTGAAGAACATCGTCCACAGCCCGGCTTATTGACTCTGCTTCCTTAGCCTTTCCAGCCCATTCAAGCATCATCCTGACGCTCAGGATAGCTGCAATCGGATTGGAAATGCCCTTCCCTGCAATATCCGGTGCGCTTCCGTGTATTGGTTCAAAAAGCGCATAGCGGTCGCCGATATTGGCGCTCGGGCAAAGACCAAGCCCGCCTGCTATGGCTGCTGCCTCGTCGCTCAGGATATCGCCGAAGAGGTTCGTTGTCACTATCACATCATATTTTTGCGGGCGCAGGATTAAATCATACGCCATTGCATCAACCAGCATTTCATTATAAGATATTCCGTTTTTCTTTGCAACACCTATAGCGATATCGCGGAAAAAAGAATCCGATTTCAATACATTTGCCTTATGCACTATTGTAATCGACTGTTTTCTTTCCTTTGCGAGCAAGCAAGCGCGCATTGCTATTCTCTCGCAGCCCTTTCTGGTAATAACCCGTGTGGTATATGCCGCGTCTTCATGCAGTTCCTCAATCCCGGAGTACATGCCTTCGGTGTTTTCCCTTACGATTACAAAATCGAATTTCCCGGCACAGGGCAATTTTACAGTTTTCAAAGGCGCAAAGGGTCGTATATTGGCATATAAATCAAGTTCTTTCCGGAGGCGCACAAGCACACTTTTATAATTCGGGTCATGCGGCGTCGTGATCGCACCGAAAAGCACGCAATCACATTCCTTGATGGTTTCAATATCCTCATCCGTTATTGCGCTCCCCGTGCGTTCCCACTTGCCATAACCAATATCAAGAGGGACTTTTTCGATATCGAGCCCAAAGGCATCGAGTACGGTAAGAGATGCCGGGATAACTTCCCTTCCAATGCCGTCACCGGGAACAATTGCGATTTTCATTGATCGATGTTCCGATTTTCAGGGTATTGGCATGGTTAGTTTGCTGACCAGGGTATCCATCGAATGTGTGAATTTCGGAATTACTATAAAAAGTACAATTAAGATTGCTATTACTATAGCTGCAACCAGATAGAAAGAGAAACCGTCTCCAAAAAATATCCCTTGTTTTCTCATA
>JAPZAN010000072.1 GCA_027460605.1 Candidatus Methanoperedens sp. | reverse complement strand
AATGCCTCCCCAGGATTCGCTGTTATGCGCACGATGATCCGGTTGGAAATGACTTTTGTCCCGCCTGTTACAGCGCTCCGATCTCCGCCTGATTCCCGGACAACCGGGGCTGACTCACCAGTGACAGATGATTCGTTTACGAGGGCTGCGCCTTCAACCACTTCACCATCGCCGGGAATCATCTCTCCTGCTTCAACAAGGACGTAATCCCCTTTATGGAGATTTGCAGAAGAGATAAGCTCGTATTTTTCCTTTGACCCCGGATCGCCGAGCCTTTTTGCCATTACTTCTGTGCGTGTTTTACGAAGCGACTCGGCGCGTGCCTTCCCCCGCCCTTCTGCAAGCGACTCTGCAAAGGTTGAAAATATCACTGTCAGCCAGAGCCACAAGGATATAGCTCCTGTGAACCAGGAAGGTTCGCCTGATTTAAAAAATAAGCCCGCAAAGAAACTGATAGTTGTAATAATGCTTCCGATTTCCACAAGGAACATGACAGGGTTTCGCCAGATACTGAGAGGGTTAAGCTTTTTTAACGAGTCCAGTAAAGCCTGGCGTAAGAGTTCAGGTTCAAAGATCGTTGTATCTTTTGTTTTAATATCGCCCATGTTATTGACCCGCACGCATTATCATATGCTCCACAATCGGTCCAAGTGACAGGGCAGGAAAGAACGTCAGGGCTCCGACTATCAGAATAACAAAGGCAAGCCATAAAACGAATAAAATCTGATGTGTCGGAAGCGTACCGATGCCTGGCGGGATATATTTTTTCTTTGCAAGAGACCCTGCCATGGCAAGTGCTGCTATTGCCGGAACAAACCTGCCGATAAGCATTGCAATGGCTGTCAAGAGATTATAAAAAAGAGTATTGGCATTAAGTCCTGCAAACGCGCTGCCGTTATTATTGGATACAGAGGCAAAAGCATAGAGCACTTCACTTAAACCGTGGGGGCCGGGGTTCAATATCGAGGAAACTCCCGCATATGTTACCAGTGCAATAGAAACAAAAATGAGTACAAGAATGCCTGAGGTGAGGACAATTAGCACCGACATCCACATCTCAAAGACCTCTACTTTTTTGCCAAGATATTCCGGTGTCCTGCCTATCATAAGACCTGCGATGAAAACCGCTATAATCGCAAAGGCAAGAATAGTGTAAAGTCCTGACCCTACACCGCCGGGAATTACTTCACCTAACAGTATTAGCAGCATCGTGACCATTCCGCCAATGGGCGTTAATGAGTCATGCATTGTGTTTACAGCGCCGGTGGAGGTAGCTGTCGTGCTGACGGCAAAGAGAACCGAGCTACCGATACCGAACCTGACCTCCTTGCCTTCCATATAAGAACCATTGACACCAGGCTGCACAAGCGGGTTGCCATTATACTCGGACCAGTACATCACTCCAAGGAATACTATGAACAGCATCATCATAGTTGTAAATAAAGCCCAACCCTGCCTGGTATTGCCTGCGAAGCGCCCGAATGTGTAAGTGAGAGAAAAAGGGATAATAAGGATAAGAAGTATTTCCAGAAAATTGGTTAACGGAGTAGGATTCTCAAAAGGGTGAGCTGAGTTTGCATTGAAAAAACCGCCGCCATTTGTCCCAAATTCTTTTATTGCTTCCTGGGATGCAACAGGTCCCATGGGGAGCATCTGATTGCTGACGCTTTGTCCATCCGGTGTTTGAATGGGTTGGAGTAACGAACTATTCGTATAAGGATTAAAATTCTGAATAACGCCCTGGGAGACCAGTAGCAGGGCTGCTATGATAGAAATGGGCAGGAGAATGTATAATATACTTTTGGTCATATTCTGCCAGAAATTTCCAATAGTCTGGGAAGTATGCCTGGTAAAGCCGCGGATTAAGGCGAGCGCTATACACAAACCTGTAGCAGCAGAAAAAAAGTTCTGTACTGCGAGGCCCGACATCTGGGTTAGGTAACTTGCTGCCGACTCACCGCTGTATGCCTGCCAATTAGTATTTGTAACAAAACTTATGGCTGTATTGAATGCAAGATCAAGGGAAAAGCCCGGGAACCCCTGGGGATTGAGAGGAAGGATGCCCTGGAGCAGCAGTATCAGGAACAGAACGATTATTCCCAGACCGTTAAATAATAGCAATGCCTTTGCATAATCTTTCCAGTCCATCTCTTCATCGTGCTTTATGCCTGCCACTTTGTAAATCACATCCTCAATAGGCATCAGAATGGGACTTAAAAGAGTCCTCTTATTCTGGAATACATTTGTCATGTAAGTCCCTAAAGGCTTAACAAGCAGGGTTAAAATCGTCAGGAAAAATAACATCCCACCGATATCAAATAAGATTTCCATGATTGGCATAACGTACTCTGCTTATAACTGATTTTAATAACTTCCATTAGTCATACTATCCGGACTATTAAAGTTTTGGGACTGAACTTTTGTTATTACAGGAAAAAGATTAATAAATTACCATATCAAGGATGCCTAATTCAACTCCACCCGTTCCCCGGTAACCATGAATACCACATTTTCAGAGAGATTCGTTATGTTCATCATCCCGCTTCGCAACAGCCTTTGCAAGCTCTACATCCTTGTTTTCAAAGGCGCTCATGGTATTCGCCAGCATTTGCTGGCATATCTCAGACATTCTCGGTATGTCTATGAGAGGCTTTACGGGGGGTACATTAGCTGTTATCTTTGTAATAACCGCTATTTCCAGGGCAAGGTCTCCCATCCTTTCAAGGTCGATGCTCATTTTCAATACCGAGATTATAAGCCTCAAATCCCTCGCCATAGGCTGCTGAAGCGCGAGAAGGCGCATGCAATCCTCCTCAATGGTGTGATCGATGGCATCAATCTCTTTATCCATATCAATAACTTTCTGTGCCATCTCGACATCCCGATTCTTAAGAGATAATACGGCATCTCCTATCGTCTTGCCTACAAGGCTTCCCATGTTAAGCACTTCCTCCCTTAATTTGTGCAGGTCTTTGTGATACGCTTCCCGTGTCATGTTATCCAAACCTCCCGACTATGTAGTCTTCGGTGCTTTTCTCCTTTGGCTTCTTAAATATCTGATTTGTTTCTCCAAACTCTATCATCTTTCCATATAAAAAGAACGCTGTATAATCGCTTACTCTTGCAGCCTGCTGCATATTATGCGTTACTATAACAAGGGTATATTTTTCCTT